>JASLBJ010000007.1 GCA_030146725.1 Sphingomicrobium sp.
GCCCAGACCCGTCAGGAGGCGGCCAAGCCCGAGCGGCTGGCAGCAGCGCGCGAAGCGGCGCGGCGGGCGATCACCGCCAACCTCAAGGGTCCGCTGGCAGTCGCCGGGTTCGACGATGTGACGATCGCTGTCACGATGCCGGGTGACCCGGTGCCCGCCGCGCCGAGCGAGCGCTGGGACGTCAGCCGCTCGATCGAGGAAGTGCTTGAGGAGCAGCGGGCAGCCAGCGGCCGGTAGCTGCTGTTGCAGCGGGGAGGCAGCATCCATATCTGCTGATAGAGGCCCGCAGGAGAGACGTGATGACCGCACAGCCGCAGACGCTCCGGGGGCTCGACCTGCTGGCCGAGATCGCCCGGCTCAAGCGCGAGCGCAATGCGGTGATCCTCGCGCATTATTACCAGAAGCCCGAGATCCAGGACCTGGCCGATTTTGTCGGGGACAGCCTCGATCTTTCGCGCAAAGCGGCGGCGACCGATGCCGAGGTGATCGCGTTCTGCGGGGTCCGGTTCATGGCCGAGACGGCCAAGATCCTGTCCCCGGAGAAGACCGTGATCCTGCCCGACATGGATGCCGGCTGCAGTCTCGAGGATTCATGCCCGCCCGATCAGTTCGCGGCGTTTCGCGCGGCGCACCCGGATCATATCGCGCTGACTTACATCAACTGTTCGGCGGCGGTGAAAGCGCTGTCGGACGTCATCGTCACTTCGTCGTCGGCGCAGATCATCCTCGACCAGATACCGAAGGACCAGAAGATCATCTTCGGGCCCGACCGCCATCTTGGCGGCTATCTTGCGCGCAAGACCGGCCGCGAGATGCTGTTGTGGCCGGGTATCTGCATCGTCCACCAGGCGTTCAGCGAAACCGAATTGCTCAAGCTCAAGGCCGAGAACCCGGGGGCTCCGGTCGCGGCGCATCCCGAATGCCCGCCGCACATCGTCGATCACGCCGATCTGGTGGGATCGACCAAAGCCATTCTCGACTTCGCATTGAGCTCGCCCGCGCAGACCATCCTGGTCGCCACCGAGCCCCATATCATCCACCAGATGGAGAAAGCCGCGCCGGGCAAGACGTTCATCGGCGTGCCCGGCGGAGACGGCAATTGCAACTGCAACATCTGTCCGTACATGGCGCTGAATACGCTTGAGAAACTGTACGTTGCCCTGCGCGATCTCAAGCCTCGGATCGAACTGTCCGACGAAGTCATGGACCGCGCGCGCGTGCCGCTCGAGCGGATGCTCGAAATGGCCGGGCGGACGGTCGGGCAGGGCGATGTCGGACCTGCGCACATCGATCCCCGGATCAGCGGCGACTGACGGGACCTTTGCGAAGACTGTTCCGGAACGGTCATGTAATTCACATTTCCGGCATCCACATTGCCTAGTGGAGCGTAGCTGCTGTCTGGGCCTGAGTGCCCGGACGACAGTGATGCGTCCACCGATCGGGGGACGCGTGCCTCAAGTCTGACTCAACAAGGGACGAAATTGCGATGATGAGACGACCGGACCGCGCCAACGTGCGCAGCGACGACCGCGCGAACAACTTTCGTTTCGACATCTCCAACAGCCCGGCGCTGTCGCGCGACCTCGGACCCGGCCAGGACCGCGTCGAGATCCGGAGCAATGACAACGTCAGCCAGATCCGCCTGACCTTCACCAGCACCGAAGTCGGCAACGGGATTCCGACGACCACCCTGGACGGTGGCCCGGCGGTTCGGGTCCAGGCCGAAAGCGGCACCAGCGACACGCTGACCGGTCCGGTCAGCCGCTTCGACGACGAAGGCATCACGTTCGTGACGCGCGGCGACGCGACGTTCGACGTCCGCGACACTTCGGGAACGCAGCGCGGCGACTTCTTCGACGTCGTGGTGCTTGGCACCAGCGGCGCCGACCGGTTCAACTTCACCGGATCGACCGAGGAATATTACGTCAATGGCGGGATGGGTGACGACACCATCACCGGCGGCGTCAATCGCGACTTCCTCGTCGGCGGCGCAGGCAACGACACGCTGAGCGGCATGGCCGGCAACGACAGCTTCATCGGCGGCGGCGGCAACGACACGATCATGGGCGGTGAGGGCAACGACCTCGCGATCATGAACGTCTCGCTCAACGCGGGCGGAGCGACCAGCGATGGCAGCGACAGCGTCAACCTTGGCGCCGGCGACGACACCGTGTCGCTGACTGCGCCCGACGGCGGCCAGATCCGGCTGACCTTCACCAGTTCGGAAGTCGGCAATGCCAGTGCCAACGACAGCACGGCGACGGGCAACCAGGACGGCGGCCTTGCCGTTCGCCTGCAGCTCGAGAACGGCGACGGAACGCTGAGCGCGGCCAACGCGATCAGCCGGTTCGACGACGAGGGCATCACCTTCACCACCGTCGGCACGGCCACGTTCGATGTTCGCGACCTCGTCAGCGGCACCGCCCGCGGTGATCAGTTCGACGTCGTCGTCCTTGGCACCGAGGCCGCCAACACGTGGAACTTCAGCGGCCAGACGCAGGACTATTACGTCAATGGCGGAATGGGCAACGACACGATCAGCGGCGGCCTGGGCAACGACTTCCTCGTCGGCGGCGCCGGTGACGATCGGCTTGCAGGCGGCGGCGGCGAGGACACCCTCCTCGGCGGCGGCGGTGCCGACACGTTCGTGCTCAACGACATGCAAAGCGATGTGACCATCGTCGACTTCGTCAGCGGCACCGACCGGATCGATCTCAGCATGTTCGGAATTACGAGTGCCAATGTCACGACCAGCATGGTCGGCACGAACATGATCGTGTCGGTCGATTCGAACTCGGACGGTACCGCCGACTTCGACATCACGCTGACCAACTCGACGTCCGTGTCCGCAGACCTGTTCTTCGGATAAGGCCGGTCCGGGCAGGGCGGACGCCTTGCCCGGTTCCGTTCGAGTGACATCAAGGCCCATCCGCCGGATCGAACCGGCGGGTGGGCCTTTTCGTCACGGGCCCGCCGCCACGTCGATCGTTGCGGTCGCGGCGTGATGCTTGTCGAGGTGCCGCTTGATGATCCGCAGGTTGCGGGTGTTCGAGCGGAAGAAGAAGTCGGGCACAGCCCCGACGAAGGGGATCAGGCCGAGCATCCAGTCGACCCCGACATTGCCGCCCATCCGCGCCAGCTGCCACTTCGACATGCCGAGGTTGCGCGCTTCCCACGCCATGTAGGCGCCGAGCACCGCGCCGGTCGTCGGGCCGACGATCGGCACCAGGCTCAGCAGCACGTCTAGGCCTACGGGACGGCTGGTGCCGGGAATGACGAACATCCGCTCGAGCACGTGTTCGAGTGCTTCGACGCGGCGGCGGGCAGACTGGGCGTCGTTGCCGAGCCCGCTGCCGTGCAGCGGGGGCATCCCCTGGTCGTCGATCATTCCGCTCCCTCCCGTCCAAGATTTTGTTCGAGTCCGGTCAGCATGTGCCGACCGAAGCGGTTCGTGGCGAAGCCTTCGATCCGGTCGGAGACCAGTGCCCAGCGGATCGGCGCGGCGATCGGCAGGAACAATTGCTCCGCCTCGATCAGCCGTGCGGCTTCGGCGAGCAAGGCACCGCGCTGCGCGTTGACGGGCGTGGCGCGCGCGGCGGCGAGCAGCTCGTCGACCTGCGGGTTGCACACCGGCGCCGAGTCGCAGTGGAACCGGCGCAGGAACCAGGCGCGCGAAGTCGAGGGCGCGACTGCGTCGATCAGCTCGAGGTCGGCCGGGCGCCCGGGGCCGGCGGCCTCGACGCGCAGGCCGAGCAGGCCCCAGTCGGCGGCCAGGCGGGCGAGCAGCAGGCGCGCTCCGGGACCTTCGGGCAGCGCGACTCGGATGACCGGACGCTCGGTGTCGCCGAACATCGTGTCGGCAAGCGCCATCAGCGCCGGCCGCCGCTCGCCGATCGGCGTTGCGGTCCATGGCGGCGGCGGAAGGTCGGGAAGGCCGTCCAGGCGCGGCTCGAGCACGGTTGCGCGGCCTGCCAGGCCGGGAACCGCGAATGCGGCGAGCAAGGCGTCGCGGTCGATCGCCTCGCTCAGCAGTCGGCGGAGTTCGGGTATTGCGAGCGGACCGTCGGCGCGCGTGGGCACGAGGCCGAACAGGCCGGCGACCGGGTCGAAGCGCAACGACCCGCGCTTGAGCCGGACGGCGCGCGCGACCGGCAGGTCGGCGAAGGTGCCGCCGAGCGCGAGGTCGAGCGTTCCGGCGGCGAAGCTGCGGACCGCGGCCTCGGCCTCGACGCCGCGAAGCCACAGCTCCTCGCGCCGCTCTTCTTCTTCGTCCTCATCGGCGACCTGGCGCTGAAGGCGCAGCTCGCCTGCCGGACCGCGTTCGTCGACGAGCGTGAACGGGCCGGTGCCGAGGCCTTCGCGGATCAGTGCAAGCTCGGGCTGGGCAAGCAGTTGCAGCAGGTGCGGGCGCGGTGCCGCGAGCCGGATCTCGATCACCCGGTCGGTCATTGCGACGACCTCGCCGACGGTGCCGAGCGCCTCCTTCAGCGGATTGCGGCTCGAGGTGTTGAGCTGGCGGCGGAGCAGGCGCGCGACCTGGTGCGCGCTGATCCGGCGGCCGTCGGGCCATTCGGCGGCGACGGGCAGGCGGAAGATGTAGCTGAGGCCGTCGTCGCTGACGTTCCAGCGCTCGGCGAGGCCGGGTTCGATCTGTCCGCGCGCGTCGAAGCGGACGAGGCCCTGGGCGACGTTGGACAGCAACAGCGCATCGCCCGGGCGGACGGGCGCGGTCGCGGGATCGACGATCCGCGGCGTTGGGCCGATGATTGCGACCTGGACCGTTCCGGTGGGTTGGGGCTGGCAGCCGCAGCCAAGTGCGGCGAGGCCGGCAAGCAGCGCGAGCCGTGAGAGCAATTGCGGCATGGTTCGGGTTTAGCTGCAATCGGGGGTTCAGCAAGAGATTGCCAGCAGGAGATTGCCTGCAGCGGATGGGCAGCAAGCGTCTGGATATATCGGGCGCACTGTTTTACTGGGCTAAGGCAGTAGCAAGCCCGGCAAGAGGATGCAGGTGGCCGAACGGGACGGAATCTGGCGGCGCCGCGGAGCGCCGGTCGAGGAGCTGCCCGACCCGTTTGGGACCGTGCCGTCGAAGCAGCCGCATGCGCCGCAGCCGACCCGGTCGCCAATATGGTCGCCGTTTGCGCAGCAGCAGCCGTCTTCAGAGCAAGGGCCGTCTTCGCAGGAGCCATATGCGCCGGAGGTCCAGGCCGAGCCGGGACCGCCGCTTGCGCCGGGGCCGGGGTTCGAGCCTGTCGAGCCGCCTGAAGCGCCGCCACAGCGACGGTGGCGGTGGCTGCGGATGGGGCTGTACCTGTTCTTCGGATTGCTGCTGGTGACGCTGTTGTGGCTGGTGGTGACCGCGCCCTTGTCGCGCGCGCTCGAGCCGCTCGAGGACCCGGCGCTGCTGCTGCTGAGCGAGGAGGGGCGGCCGATTGCGCGGCGCGGGGCGATCAAGGAGGCGCCGGTCTATGCGGCGCGGCTCAATCCGATGACTCCCGCGGCGTTCGTGGCGATTGAGGACCGGCGTTTCTATCGGCATTGGGGAGTCGATCCGCGGGCCATTGCACGAGCGATGGTGACCAATGCGCGCGCCGGCGGGGTTCGCCAGGGTGGCAGCACGATTACGCAGCAGCTGGCCAAGACGAGCTTCCTGTCGTCCGACCGGAGCTTGCAGCGTAAAGCGCAGGAGGTGATCATCGCCTTCTGGCTCGAAAGCTGGCTGACCAAGGACGAGATCCTGTCGCGCTACATGTCGAGCGTGTATTTCGGGGATGGCGTCTACGGCTTGCGCGCGGCGGCCAAGCATTACTTCAACCGCCGGCCCGAGAATCTGACGCTTGGTCAGTCGGCGCTGCTTGCGGGCGTGGTCCAGGCGCCGTCGCGGCTGGCGCCGACGCGCAACTTCGCAGGCGCCAGCAAGCGGGCGCGGCTGGTGCTTGGGGCAATGGCGGAGACCGGGCAGATCAGCGCCAAGCGGGCATCGGCGACGGTGTTGAGCCGGCCGGTGCGGCAGGTGGGCAAGGTTCCGACCGGGACGTTCTTCGCCGACTGGGTCACGCCGGCCGCGCAAAAGGCGTTCGAGGCCGATTTCGGCGAGGTGCGGGTGCGCACGACGCTCGATGCCGACCTGCAGCGGATCGCGGTTCGGGCGATCAACAATGCCGGGGTCGGCGGTGCGCAGAGCGCGCTGGTCGCGATGCGGCCCGACGGCCGGGTCGTGGCGATGGTCGGCGGGCGCAGCTACAAGACTTCGCCGTTCAACCGGGCGACGCAGGCAAAGCGCCAGCCCGGATCGGCGTTCAAGCTGTTCGTCTATCTCGCCGCGATGCGCGCCGGCTGGACGCCCGACAGCATCATTGAGGACAAGCCGATCACCATCGACGGCTGGACGCCGGCAAACAACGACCGGGTCTATCGCGGGTCGATCACCGTGCGCGAGGCGTTTGCCCGGTCGAGCAATGCAGCGACGGTGCGATTGTCCGAAAAGGTCGGCCGTGGGGCCGTGCTGCGGACCGCGCGCGAGCTGGGCATTTCGAGCGCGCTTCCGGATGCTCCGAGCGTTGCCCTTGGCACCGCGGGCGTGAGCCTGGTCGAGCTGACGGCTGCTTATGCGGCGGTCGCCGGAGGGCGGTATCCGGTCAAGGCGACCGGCCTGTCGCTGAAGCAGAAAAAGGAGCTTGGGTTCGACACCCTGTTCCGGCCGGGCGGACGGCTCGACCAGCGCCGCGAATGGGCGCCGATGCTCAACCTGTTGTGGGAGGCGGCGAACGAGGGGACCGGGCGGCGCGCGGCAATGGCGGTTCCGACGTTCGGCAAGACCGGGACGAGCCAGGACAATCGCGATGCGCTGTTCGTCGGCTTTGCCGGCAATCTGGTGGTCGGCGTTTGGGTCGGGCGCGACGACAACAAGTCGCTTGGGGAGATCAGCGGCGGGACCGCGCCAGCGCGGATCTGGAAGAGCTTCATGGTCCCGGCGATCGCTATCGACGGCAGCCGCGGGCCCGATTACCCGCGCGGCTTCGAGGTGCCGCAGCGCGCGTCGCCGCCGCCGCAACCGCGCCGCGCGCCGAAGAGCCCGCTTCCCGACGAGTGGAGCGACGCGACGCGGGGGCTTCGCGACATTGCCGAGGAGCTCGAGGAGTTGCTTGGCGAGCGCTGATCCGGCGCTCGACAGACGTCGCGTTAACCTTTGATAACCAAGCCTTTTAGGCGTTCCGCAATGCAAGCGGCCTTATTGGACACCTAACCTTCGCGGAACAGACGCTGCGCAGGGCTGGGGAGCAGGCTCCCCGGTACGTGGACCAGATTGGAGATCAGACATGACCAGCTTCCTCAACATGATCAAGAACGACGATGGCGCAACCGCGATCGAGTACGGCCTGATTGCAGCACTGATCGCCGTTGCGGCGATCGGCGCGATGGGCGGTATCGGCGACGAGCTCGACGCCACCTTCACCAACGTCTCGACCGGCCTTGCCAACGCCTAAGCGTTCTCGAGGACTGAACTGGCGGCGGCATCGAGAGGTGCCGCCGCCATTGTTCTGGACGGTAAAGAATGAGGTGCCATGCCAGTGCTGATCCGGGCGTTGGCTATCAATCGGCGTACCTGCCGATATTGGTGAACGATAGCCGGTCTGATCGAGCAAGGCGGTCCCGGCAGTTTTGCCCGCTTCCACATGGCCGGTCATCTGCATGCCGACGGAACCCGGATGACCAATGCAATCGTTCGTGTTCCCGGAGATCCGGACGGTGGCGGTACGCCGGCTGCCCTGGTGGGCGCTCCGCATTGCCGCATTGCCGCATTGCCGCATTGTTCGCGACCACTTCGCGTGAAGTGACGAAGCTGGCTATGGCTGGAGCCCGGTGCAGCTGTCCAACGAACGCTTGCTGACCGTCTCGGACATGAGCCGACACCACTGAACCAGGCGCTCACAGAGCGGCTAGGTCAGACGGGGCGCCTTGGTGAGCCGACCGGACGGTCCGTACCAGCCTTGACCGAACCCTTAGTTGAGGCGTGAGCCTCTAGTTTGTAATGGTGGAGCCGTGGGGGATCGAACCCCAGACCTTCGCAATGCCATCGCGACGCTCTCCCAGCTGAGCTACGGCCCCATCCGTTCGCGCCTGTAGGCGAAGATCGCGCGGGTGAAAACGGGAAAATGACGACA
>JASLBJ010000026.1 GCA_030146725.1 Sphingomicrobium sp.
GGCTGCGCTGGCTGGCTCATCCAAGCTCGTCAGCGTCATCAAGAGCGTCGGGGGAGTCGGCGCGACTTCGCTGACCGGGCAACTTGCGATCCGTTTTGCCCAGCAGGAACGCAGCCGCTCCCGTCAGGCGTGCCTGATCGACCTCGACGTGCAGTTCGGCGATGCCGCTTTCCAGCTCGGGCTTCATCCCCAGCTGTCGGTCATCGACCTGGTCGAAGCGGGGAACCGGCTCGACGGTGCGCTTCTCCGGTCGGTTGCCGCCGAGCACTCGAGCGGCCTTCATGTGATCGGATCCCCGCCGGCCATGATGCCGCTCGAGGCACTGAACAGTGAGCAGGCGATGGAGATCGTCGACCTCGCCAAGCGCGAATATGGGACGGTCTTCCTCGACCTGCCAAGCAATTGGACCAATTGGTCCTTGTCGCTGCTCGCCCAGTCCGACCTGGTGCTGTTGGTGACCGAACTCAGCGTGACCTCGCTGCACCGCGCGCGGCGACAGATCGAGCTGATCCGTGCACAGGATCTGGGTGTTCTCGACGTCCGGATTGTCGTCAATCAGTTCGAAAAGGCCCTGCTCCGGACGATCAAGCTGACCGATGTGCGCGAGGCATTGGGCCGTGACATCGCATTCACCGTCAGTAACGATCCGGGACTGATGCGCGCTGCGGTCGATCAGGGCGTGCCGATTGCCGAGATCAAGCGCAAGAGCGCGCTTGGCAAGGACCTCGACCTGCTGGATGCCGGGATTGCATCCGCCCTCGGGTTGGAGCGCTAGACGATGTGGCAGGTTCGAAAAGCTCGTTCGGTGGTTCCAACGCCGGAGGAGGATCAGGCGCAAGTCGCGCAGACGCTCGAACAGCGCCGCATGTTGACCGTCGGCGATGCCGGCGCGTTTGCCAAACGAGATGCCAATACCGACCTCAAGGTCGCGCTTCACCAGCGCTTGCTCGAACTCATCAATCTTTCAGCGCTCGACTCGACCAGCCGCGAACAGATCGAGGCTGAAGTCGGTGATATCGTTCATGAGGAGCTTGCCAAGCAGAACCATGCGCTGAATTTCGCCGAGCGCAAGCAGTTGGTCGGAGACGTTCTCGACGAGTTGCTGGGGCTTGGACCGCTCGAGCCGCTGCTCAAGGATCCGACGATTACCGATATCCTGGTCAACGGATATAATCACGTGTTCGTCGAGCGATACGGCAAGCTCGAATCGATTGCAGTGCGGTTCAAGGACGAACGGCACTTGATCCGGATCATTCAGAAGATCGTGTCTGCGGTTGGCAGGCGGATCGATGAATCATCGCCGATGGTCGATGCGCGCCTTGCGGACGGGAGCCGCGTCAATGCCGTCGTGCCGCCGCTGGCGATCGACGGCTCCCTGCTCTCGATCCGTAAGTTCGCCAAGACCCCGATCAGCATGGCTCGCCTGACGGAGATCGGGAGCGTTCCGGCTTCGGTCGCCGAAGTGTTGCAGGCCGTGGTTCACTCGCGCCGCAACGTGCTGATCTCGGGTGGTACCGGCTCGGGCAAGACGACGATGCTTAATGCAATGTCGGCCTCGATCGCCGGGACCGAGCGGATCGTGACGATCGAGGATTCCGCCGAGCTCCAGCTTCAGCAGGAGCATGTGGTCCGTCTCGAAACCCGCCCGGCAAACATCGAGGGCAAGGGCGAGATCGCGCAACGCGACCTCCTCAAGAATGCTCTGCGCATGCGGCCCGATCGGATCATTGTCGGTGAGGTTCGCGCCGGCGAGGCGTTCGACATGCTCCAGGCGATGAACACTGGCCACGACGGATCGATGACGACGGTCCATGCCAACACTCCGCGCGATGCGCTGTCCCGCATCGAGCAGATGATCGGGATGAGCGGCATCGATGTTCCGCCACGGTCGGCGCGTGCTCAGATCGCCTCGGCGATCAACGTTGTTATCCAGGTCGGTCGGCTGTCCGACGGCCGCCGCCGTCTGCTCAGCCTCGCCGAACTGACCGGCATGGAAGGGGAAGTCATCACCATGCAGGAGATCTTCCGGTTTCGGCAGAGCGGCGTCGACGGCGATGGCCAGGTGCAGGGCAAGTTCGAAGCGACCGGCATTCGGCCGCGTTTCCTCGACCATGTCACGGCGCATGGCGTGACCCTTTCGCCTGAACTCTTCCGTCCTGACGCAAAGATCGAATGATGAGCGACACGTGGCTCAGGGCCCTCGTTCTTACTTGCCTGTTCGGGGCAGTGCTGCTCGCCGTGGAGGCGCTGGTCAGCTGGCTTGCGAGAAATCGCGCTGAGGGCAATGCGGTCAATCTGCGTCTGAAGATGATCGGTCAGGGCCGCTCTCGTCTCGACACGATGAACGCGTTGCGCCGAGTGAGCAGTTCGGTCCCGAAGTATCTTCCACCAGTCTTGCAACGGATCGGACGCAAGTTCGAGAGCATGCTGATGGCGGCGCAGCTCACCATCCCGACCGGTCAGTTGATGCTCTTCATCCTGGTCGGCCCGATCGTTCTCTTCTTCCTCATCCTGCTGGTCTGCATGATTGCCGGAGTGCCGATCGCCCTTGGACGCATCCTGCTGATCGCAACCTTCTCCGGACTGGTTGGAGCAGCGATTCCGCTGATGGCGCTGCAGGTGAAGGCCAATCAGACGCGCAAGCGCATGATCGCGCAGTTTCCGGTCTCGCTCGACATTTTCGTCCGCGGCCTTCGCGCCGGCCACCCGATTGCCGCTGCCCTCGATCTGCTGACGGTGGAAATGCCGGATCCGATCGGCAGCCAATACGGTATCGTCGTTGACGAGGTTACCTATGGTGCCGAGTTGCGCGACGCTCTGCGGGGAATGGCCGATCGCTGGGACCTCGAGGATATGCGCATGTTCGTCGTGTCCCTGTCGATACAAAGCGAAACCGGCGGAAACCTAGCCGAGATCCTGGAGAACCTGTCGAAGGTCATCCGCGAGCGCGCCTCGATGATGATGAAGGTGCGCGCGCTGTCCAGCGAGGGCCGGATGACGGCGGTCATGCTGACTGGATTGCCGATCTTCGTATTCGTGTCACTGTTGCTGTTCAATCCAGCTTTTTATCTTGATGTGGCAGACGACCCGGCTTTCATTCCGTGCTTTACTGGGCTCTTGGTCATGTTTGCGATCGGGTTCTACTGGATCCGCAAACTGGTCGATTTGAAGGTCTGAGCCGATGGTCGAACTTATCGCTGAAACGCCGTCGCTGCGGTACCTGCTGCTGTTCGCGACGTTCGCGCTGGTCTCGGCAGCTGTCTACTTCGGCGCCACCGGCCTGAGCACACGCGACGTGACCCGGAGCCGGCTTGTCGGTCAGCCTGGCGACGTCGCCGGAAAGGACCTGGGCGTTGGATCGCTGCGCACGGCGCAGGGCGAAGGTGCGTGGCTGACGCTGGTCAATGCGATCGAAAAAACGGGCCTCTCTCTCGTCGACACCAAAGACGATACGGTTCGCAGACTAATGGTCTCCGCGGGCTACACGGCGCCCTACGCGCCGCGCGTTTACACTCTTGCGCGTCTGGTCCTGGTCGTCGTGCTGCCGCTGCTGGTAGTCACGATCTTCTGGATGACAGGCGCGAGCCCAAGTTTGACAAAGTTGTATATGTCGCTGCTGGTCGCAGCCGCGCTCGGCTTGTATATCCCTAACGTTTTCGTTCGGGCAAAAGCGAGCCGCCGGCAGCGCGACATCATCAACGGCTTTCCGGACGCACTCGATCTGATGCTGGTGTGCGTCGAGGCGGGTCTCGGCCTAGAGGCCGCATTTGGTCGCGTCGGCCAGGAAATGGTCGCGTCACACCCGTTGCTCGCCGAGCAGCTTGGCAATGTCGTGCTCGAGCTTCGCGCGGGTCGCAGCCGCGAGGATGCGCTTCGCCGCATGGCCGACCGCGCCGATGCGGATGAGATCCGGGCGTTCGCCACCCTGCTGATCCAGTCGACCAAGCTCGGCTCGTCGGTTGCGCAGACACTGCGCGTCTATGCGGCGGAGATGCGCGAACGTCGGCGCATGCGTGCGGAGGAGAAAGCGCACCGGCTTCCCGTGCTGTTGTCGTTACCGCTAGTGGGCTGCATGCTTCCAACAATGATTGGCGTGCTGATGCTGCCGGCGGCAATCGGCATGTATCGCACGATCATCCCGGCAATGGGGGGAGATTGACGATGAACTGGGGGGCGAAATGTCTGGCGTCGGGGGCGGTGATTGCGATCACTGCTTGCGCAAGTGACGCTGGTAATGTGGAAATCCGCTCGACGGGCGTGCCGCTGTCCGCGACGAGCAAGCCGTTGCCGGCCCGCCTCGCCGAGGCTCAGGGCCATCTTGCGCTCGGCAACGTAGCGCTCGCGCTCGAATCCTTCCGCAGGGCTGCGCGCGAGCAGCCCGGAAGCGTGGCTGCGTTCGCCGGCATGGCCGAATGCTACGACCGCATGGGCCGGTTCGACCTGTCGCGCAGGAACTACGAAACAGCGCTTGCGCTCGCTCCGGCTGATCATGGCGTGCTTGCGGCATTTGCCGGATCGCTCGAGTTGCAGGGTAACCGGGTCGAGGCCAGCGCCGTACGCGGCGAGATCCGCACGCGGATGGCCGCCATGCAGCCGCAGCCGCTTGCGCCAACGAACCAATCGCCATCGGTTCAAAACATCCTGAACAATCGGCTTGCCTCGGCTTCCTCGCCCCCGTCCTCGTCACCGCAGCCTCCACTGAACCCGTCAGCGGCGCTCAGCTCCACCGTGACGGTTGCACTGGCGCCCGCTAAGCCACCGGCGGTGTCCGAGTTGGCGGCGAATCCAGGGACATCGGCAGGGACCGCGGTGCAGCAGCCGGTGCGGTCTGCACCGCAGGCGCTTGCGCAACAGAGCCAAGTTCCGCTTCGCTCGGCTGAGCGGGCGCCGCCAACCAACCGTCTCGAACGGCTGTCGCTCGGCGTTGTCGCACTCCTGACCAGCGGTCGCCCCCAATGGCGCTCGCAGATCGTCGAGGCCGAGCCACGGTCGACCAGGATCCGCTTCGTGCCGCTTCGCTCGGTCCAGGCAAGCGCTCCGGCCATTCGCCTGCTTAACGCCGCGCGCACGCCCGGACTGGCAGCAAAGACGCGCACTCTGATGGCCGAGCAGGGCTGGCGGCGGATGGCGGTTGGCAA
>JASLBJ010000032.1 GCA_030146725.1 Sphingomicrobium sp.
GGCCCAGGCGGTGAGTTACGAAGGCGCCGGTACGGTCGAGTTCATCGCCGATGCGAGCCAGGGGCTGAGGGCCGATCGTATCTGGTTCATGGAGATGAACACGCGGCTTCAGGTCGAACATCCGGTGACCGAGGCGATCACCGGGGTCGACCTGGTCGAATGGCAGCTGCGCGTGGCGTCGGGTGAACCGATGCCGTTGCAGCAGGACGAACTCGGCATTCGCGGCCATGCGATCGAGGCGCGGCTCTATGCCGAGGATCCTGGGCGGGGCTTCATGCCAAGTGTCGGGCGGCTCGAGCATTTCGACCTTGGAGACGGTGGGCGGATCGATACCGGAGTGGAGGAGGGCGACGCAATCTCGCCCTTTTACGATCCGATGATCGCCAAGCTGATCGCGGCCGGAAACGACCGCGACGAGGCGATTGGCGAGCTTGCGGCGATGCTCGACGAGATCGAGGTGTGGCCGGTGCGGACCAATGCCGGCTTCCTGTTCAACGCGGTGCTGCACGAGGAATTCGGATCGGCGCGGATCGATACCGGCTTCATCGAGCGCAACCTCGCGGAACTCGTTCCCGATGCCGAGCCCGACGAGGCGATCTGGCGGGCCGCCGCATCGGTTGCGCTGGCGGTCGACGAGGACAGCGCTGTGCTTGCCGATCTCACCGGATTCCGGCTCAATGCGGCGCCAGCGAGCCGTGTCGCGCTCGGCCGCGGGGGCGTGTTCCGAACGCTGTCCCTGAACGACGATGAGCCGATGGCGGCGGTGTCGGGTGTTCGGGACGAGGCAAGGGTGATCGTCTTCTACGAGGGACAGGCGTTCGGGTTCGAGCTTGCCGCTCGGGGGGCGAGTGGCGGTGTCGCGGCCGGGTCGGGCACGCTCATCGCGCCGATGCCCGGGCGAGTGACGGCGGTCGAGGTCGCTGCTGGCGAGCGGGTCGTCAAAGGGCAGCGCTTGCTGACGCTCGAGGCGATGAAGATGGAGCATGCGCTGGTCGCGCCGTTCGATGGAACGGTGGCCGAGCTTGCCACCACGCCGGGGGCGCAGGTGCAGGTCGATGCAATGCTCGTCCGGATCGCACCTGAACCAAGCGAGGCGTAGCGGGTTCTTCACCTCAAGGAGATACGATCGATGCGCTTTGTCATGTTTGCCGTTCCGCTGGCGCTCGCCGGCTGTATCGGCCCCGTCGAGCCAACCGACGGGCCGACGTTCGCCCTTGTTTCCGCTGCGGGCCAGTCACTTGGCTCGGTCAAGGCGTGGGAGACGCCGGGCGGCGTGACCTTCCGGGTCAATGCCGCGGGGCTGCCGGGCGGGATCCACGGCATCCACGTCCATGCGGTCGGGCGTTGCGATCCGCCTGGCTTCACCACTGCCGGGCCGCACTGGAACCCGGCGCAGCGGCAGCATGGCTTCGACAATCCGGCCGGCCCACACCGCGGCGACCTGCCCAACGTCACCGTCGCGGCGACAGGTGTGCTGCAGGAAGCGGTGACCTTGCCCGGGGCGACCCTCGCGCAGTTGCGCGATGCGGACGGATCGGCGCTGGTGATCCATGCCGGCGCCGACGACCTGCGCACCGATCCGAGCGGCAACAGCGGCGACCGGATCGCCTGCGCTATCGTGTCGACGCTCTGACATGGCTGGTTCCAAATCCGCCAAGCTGCCCAAGCGAATCGCCGGGGTGAAGTTGTCGCCCAAGCTGCGTAAGTCGGGCGGCAAGGTGCGGGCGATGTTCGCCAGTCCGATGGCGCAGGGCATCCTCGAAAAGCTGATCACCGCCGCGTTGGGAGCGGCGGTGGCGAAATTTGCCGACAGCGCTGCGGGCCGGGAGGCCGGTGGGGTGGTGAAGGACAAGGCGAAAGATGCGGCCGAGGGTTTGGGTGAGCTGACGGGAACGTCGGGCAAGCGGGTGAAGCGGAAGGCCAGGGCGTCGGCGAAACCGAGGGGCAAGCGCAAGGCGGTTTGATTTCCAAGAGCGATTCGCGGGCGAGGGCGAGGCTTAAAGTCACTATTGTCTTGCTGACGGGCGCCTTTTTCGTGACCTTAAGCCTGCTTTCGGCGGTAAACTGCGGATCCTGGACGTGGATCTCTGCGCAATTTCTGCGGTTTCGGTGTTGGGTGAGGCTGTGCGGCATGGGCTTGGCACGGTGGGGATCGAGTGATGAAGGGGGAGCATAGCTTAGTGGATCATCGACCCGCGCTGTAGGACAGCGTTTTCCAGGCAAGCACGCCATTCGTTAACTTGGCGTTATCCATTTCCGTTCACTGCCTGCTCCTGGGAACTCGCTCGGTAAGTGAGTCGATCCAGGGGGATATCTACAATGACGACCACTTTGGCACTGGCGCTCGCGGTTGCGGCGCAGGCGGCGGCTCCGGCTGCGCAGACCAACGTTCAATGGAAGCCGCTCAAGCCGGCCGCTCCGGCTGCCGCGATCGCGCCGGCCGCTCCGCAGCAAGCCGCTATCCTTGCCCCGGCAGCGGGCGACACGCTGCGTTCGGGCACCGAAGTGCCGCTGACGATGGCGGAAAGCATCACCACCGGGGGCAAGAAGCTGCGCGTCGGCCAGCGCATCCGCATGACGGTGGCGTCGGACGTGCGGCTTGGCAGCTCGGTCGTGATCCCGGCCGGAAGCCCGGCCGAGGGCGAAGTC
>JASLBJ010000034.1 GCA_030146725.1 Sphingomicrobium sp.
GCGCTGACCTGGCCGGCAAGATCCGACGTGACCCCGACGGCGACGCTGGCGCGGCCGTCATTGACCGCGATCAGCGCGGCGATCCCCGAGCCGACACGTTGCTTCATCGCATCGACTTCGCTGCGTAAGCCCTTGGGATCATGGCCTTCGACGACCTGCCCTAAAAAGGAGTGACCGCCGACCTGTTCGGGTCCCGCCGGCTCGGCATTGCCGCCGCCGCCCATCGCCAGCGCCTTTCTGGCGTCGGCGAGTTCGCGTTCGAGCCGGCGGCGATCCTCGACCAGCGCCGCGACCCGCGCGGGCACTTCGTCGGGGGCGGACTTGAGCGTTGCCGCGGCCTCGCGCAGACGCAGTTCGCGGTCGGTCAGCCACTGGCGCGCAGCTTCTCCCGTCAGTGCCTCGATCCGGCGGATGCCCGAGGACACGGCGCTTTCCGCAACGATCTTGAACAACTGGATGTCGCCAAGCGCATTGACGTGGGTGCCGCCGCATAGCTCGACCGAATAGTCCGCGTCGACGTTGCGGCCCATGCTGAGCACGCGCACCTCGTCGCCGTATTTCTCGCCGAACAGCGCCATCGCGCCGGCCGCGATCGCCTCGTCGGGGGTCATCAGGCGGGTCGTTACCGGCTGGTTGTGGCGAATGTGGGCGTTCACCTCGGCTTCGACCGTGGCGATGTCCCCGGCGCTCAGCGCGGCAGGATGGGCGAAGTCGAAGCGGAGGCGGTCGGGCGCGACCAGGCTGCCCTTCTGGGTGACATGAGTGCCGAGGCGATGGCGCAGCGCCGCGTGGAGCAGGTGGGTCGCGCTGTGGTTCGCGCGCACGCGCCCGCGCCGATCGACGTCGACCGACTGGTGGAGCGTGTCGCCCACCCTGACCTCGCCTGCCGCGACCGTCGTCACGAGTGCGTGAAGGCGGCCAAGGTGCTTGGACGTGTCCTCGACGATGCCCTCGAAGCCCTTGGCACCGCTGACAATTCCGGCGTCACCGACCTGTCCGCCGCTCTCTCCGTAGAACGGGGTCTGATTGAGCAGCAGCTGGACCTTGTCGCCCTCGCCTGCCCGTTCGACGCGGGCGCCGTCGTGCACGATGGCGAGGACCACGCCCTCGCCGTCGTGGCCTGAGTAGCCGATGAACTCGGTGCTCCCGAGCTCCTCGGCGAGGTCGAACCACAGTTCGTCGGAGCCTTTTTCGCCCGAGCCCTTCCAGGCGGCGCGCGCGGCGGCCTTCTGCTCGGCCATTGCGGCATCGAAGCCGCTGCGGTCGACGTGGAGGCCGCGGGCGCGCAGCGCGTCTTCGGTCAGGTCGTAGGGGAAGCCGAATGTATCGTAGAGCTTGAACGCGGTCTCACCCGGAAGCGTGCCGCCGTCGCTCATGCCCGACGTGGCATCGTCGAGCAGGCGCAGGCCGTTGGCGAGCGTCTGGCGGAAGTGGGTTTCCTCCTGGGCCAGCGTCGCTTCGAGCAACGGCTGCGCACGGACGAGCTCGGGGTAAGCGGCACCCATCTCCGCGACCAGCGCGGGCACGAGCCGGTGCATCAGCGGGTCCTTGGCGCCGAGGATGTGCGCGTGGCGCATCGCCCGGCGCATGATCCGGCGAAGGACATAGCCGCGCCCTTCGTTGGCCGGCAGCACGCCGTCGGCGACGAGGAAGCCGGAAGCGCGGAGGTGGTCGGCGATGACCCGGTGGCTGGCCTGCTGCTCACCTTCGGCGCGAGTTTTCGTGAACTCCTCGGACGCCGCAATCAGCGCCCTGAAGGTGTCCGTTTCGTAATTGTCGTGGACGCCCTGCATCACCGCGGCGAGGCGCTCTAGCCCCATTCCGGTGTCGATCGACGGCCGCGGCAGGTCGGCAACGATCGTGTCGGCTTCCTGCAGATGCTGCATGAAGACGAGGTTCCAGATCTCGACGAAGCGGTCGCCATCCTCATCCGGGCTGCCCGGGGGACCGCCCGGGATATGGTCGCCATGATCGAAGAAGATTTCCGAGCAGGGTCCCGACGGACCGTCGGCGCCCATCGCCCAGAAATTGTCCTTGGTCGCGATGCGGATGATCCGTGTCTCCGGCAGCCCGGCGATCTTGCGCCACAGGTCCGCCGCCTGGTCGTCGGTGTGATAGACTGTGACCGTCAGCCGATCGGGAGCAAGGCCCCATTCGCGCGTCAGCAGGGTCCAGGCGTGGAGGATCGCCTGTTCCTTGAAATAGTCGCCGAACGAGAAATTGCCGAGCATTTCGAAGAAGGTGTGGTGGCGCGCGGTGTAGCCGACATTGTCGAGGTCGTTGTGCTTGCCGCCCGCGCGGACGCACTTCTGGCTGCTCGTCGCGGTCACGTAGGGACGGCTCTCGAGCCCGGTGAACACGTTCTTGAACGGCACCATCCCGGCATTGACGAACATCAGCGTCGGATCGTTGTGCGGGATCAGCGGCGCCGAGGGCACGCGCGCATGCCCCTGCCCCGCGAAGTAATCGAGGAAGCTGCGGCGGATGTCGTTGGTCGAGGTCATATCGGCCGCATGTAAATGCCATGCTGCGGCGCGGCAAGGACGCGAGAGGCTTGGCACGCCCCGTCGCCCGCCGCTAGGGCGTGGACATGGCCAGGCGACCCGCATCGACGATCCCCAAGTACAAGCGGAAGCCGCAGGGACGATCGCTGCCCGGACGGATCCTGATGTTCGTCGTCAAGCTGGTGCTGGCGCTCGTCCTCGGCTCGATCCTGTGGGTGCTCGCCTACCGCTTCATCAATCCGCCGATTACCGCGACCATGCTTGGCGATGTCGTCGCCGGCCGCGGGGCGACCCGCGACTGGATGGGAATCGATGAGCTCGACCGCGACATGGTCCGCGCGGCGATAGCAGCGGAGGACAGCAAGTTCTGCGCCCATGACGGCTTCGACCTGCAAGCGATTGAAGCGGCCGCGAAACGCAACGCCAGTGGAGGACGCATCCGCGGCGGATCGACGATCAGCCAGCAGACCGCCAAGAACGCCTTTCTTTGGCAGGGCGGCGGCTATGCGCGCAAAGGCGCAGAGGCCTGGTTCACGCTGCTGATGGAGGCGATGTGGTCCAAGCAGCGGATCATGGAAGTCTATCTCAATCTCGCCGAGACCGGCATCGGTACCTACGGCGTCAACGCCGGGTCGCAGCGCTATTTCGACCATGACGCGAGCGCGATGAGCCGGACCGAGGCCGCGCGCATCGCGGCCGTCCTGCCGCTGCCCAAGAAGCGCGGCGCGGTCGCGCCCAAGGGCTTCACCCGCCGCTACGGCAATACGCTCGCCGCTCGCATCGGCGTGGTCGCGCGCGACGGGCTCGACGCCTGCGTGTACCAGGGCACGACCCCGCCCAGGGACAAGGC
>JASLBJ010000076.1 GCA_030146725.1 Sphingomicrobium sp.
CGAGGCCGAGGGCAAGCTGACCCTCCTCGATCAGAACCGCGTGATCCGCCCCAATCCCTGGTTCCGGCTGTTCGCGACCACCCACACCATCGGGCTCGGCGACACCACCGGCCTCTACCATGGCACCCAGGCGATCAATCAGGGCCAGATGGACCGCTGGAACATCGTCATAACGCTGAACTATCTGCCGGCGGAGACCGAGGCCCGCATCGTCCTCGCCAAGTCCGGCGAATACGATCACGAAGGCGGTCGCGAGGAGGTGGACCGGATGGTGAAGGTCGCCAGCCTCACGCGACAGGGTTTCATCAACGGCGACATTTCGACCGTGATGAGCCCGCGCACCGTCATCAGCTGGGCCCAGAACGCAATGATCTTCGGCGACGTCGGCTTCGCCTTCCGCCTCTCGTTCCTCAACAAGTGCGACGAAAGCGAGCGCCCGCTGATCGCCGAATACTACCAGCGCGTATTCGGCAAGGACCTGCCCGAAAGCATCGTCGGCAAGGCCGGCTGAGCGCCCCCATGGCCGAACCCCTCGACCGCTTCCGGGCAGCGCTTGGCGGCGCCGCGCGGGCGATTGCCTGCGACAGCGAGGTCGAAGTGGTGTTCGCCACCGAACCCGGATCCTCCCCGGGCAAGATCGCGCGCGTCGCCTCGCCCGGCGTCAGCCTCGACCCGCGCCTCGTCGCCGAAGCGCGCGGCACCGCCGACGCGCTTGCGCTTCGCCTGCGCCACCACGACGCCCGCCTTCATTCCACTCACGCGCCGGCCGAGCCCGAAGCCCGCGCCGTGTTCGACGCGCTCGAAAGCGCCCGCGTCGAAGCGCTCGGCGCCCGGGCGATGAGCGGTGTCCGCGCCAACCTCGCCGAACTCGCCGGCGCGCGGGTCCGCAGCGATGCAATCCTTCGCGCCCGCAGCGCCGAGGAAGTCCCGCTTGCAACCGCGGTCGGGCTGATTGCCCGCGAGCGGCTGAGCGGCGACGCGCCTCCGTCTGCCGCTCTACCCGGCCTCAAGCTCGTCTCCCCGTGGATCGAGGACCGCGCAGGGGCCGAACTCGACGCGCTCGCGCTGACCCTCGACGACCAGCAAGCCTTCGCGCGCCTGTCGCGCCGCCTGCTCGAGGATCTCGACCTCGCGGCTGCCGAGGAGCCGGCCAACCAGCAGCCGGAGGAGGAGGGGGAGGAGGAGACCGGCGACGAGTCCCCTGGCGACGACGAGGCGGAAGACGACGGCGAGCAGGGCGGCCCAGCCGGCGGCGACATGGAAATGCGCACCGAAGAGTCGGACGGCGAATCCGACGAGAACGAGTCGTCCGAGGAAAGCGAGACCGGCGACGACCAGCCCGCCGACGGCGACGATTCGGCCGAAACCGCCACCGCGGGCGCGGGCCGCCGCAATTGGGAGACCTCTCCGGACACCGAGTACAAGCCGTTCACCGCCCGCTTCGACGAGACCGTCGAGGCGTCCGAACTGTGCGACCCCGACGAGCTTGGCCGCCTCCGCGCGTTCCTCGACACCCAGATGGCCGCCAGCCACAGCATCGTCACGCGGCTTGCCAACCGGCTTGCACGGCGGCTGATGGCGCAGCAGGCACGAAGCTGGGACTTCGACCAGGAAGAAGGGATGCTCGACGCGGCCCGCCTCGCCCGCGTCATCGTCGCCCCGGCGCACAGCCTCAGCTACAAGGTCGAGCGCGAGACTGACTTCCGCGACACCGTGGTGACCTTGCTGATCGACAATTCAGGCTCGATGCGCGGCCGTCCGATCGCGATTGCCGGGATTTGCGCCGACATCCTCGCCCGGACGCTCGAGCGCTGCGGAGTCGCCACCGAAGTGCTCGGCTTCACGACACGTGCGTGGAAGGGCGGGCAGTCGCGCGAGGCCTGGCTCGCGGCCGGCCGTCCGGCCCATCCGGGCCGCCTCAACGACCTTCGCCACGTCGTCTACAAGCGCGCCGACGAGCCCTACCGGCACGCCCGCCGCAATCTCGGCCTGATGATGCGCGAAGGGCTGCTCAAGGAGAATATCGACGGAGAGGCGCTGCTGTGGGCGCACAACCGGCTGATCGCCAGGCCCGAGGAACGGCGCATCCTGATGGTCATCTCCGACGGCGCCCCGGTCGATGATTCGACCGCGTCGGCCAACGGCGGCACCTATCTCGAGCGTCACCTGCGCGAGGTCATCGGCTGGATCGAGCGCAAGTCCCCGGTCGAGCTGCTTGCCATCGGCATCGGCCACGACGTCACCCGCTACTATGGACGCGCCGTAACCATCATGGACGCCGACCAGCTCGCCGGCGCGATGGTCGACCAACTCGCCCGCCTGTTCGAAGCCGGCTGAGGGGAGGGGACGTCAGACCCGCGAAAATCGTCGTCGGGGGCGTGAGCCGGGGATCCACTTGTCGCCGGGGGGCGGTTGCACATAAAAGTTGGGCCCGGCGCGATTGCTCGTGCCGGGCCCCCCTCGTTACGCGACGCGAGGGTAGTGTGCCACGGGGAACAGGGGGAAAGCCCCGTGTCTGCAGGTGCTTATGCCTGTAGACCAGGCAATCGTTGCTGAACGGGGTCGTCAGCCGCAGTTCAGCCGAGCGACCCTTGGCTGGCTGCTGGCGCTGCTTGCCTGCATCGCCGCCTTCGATCTGTGGATCGCGACCACGCCCAACCGGGTGGTGCTTGGCACCCGCACCACGCAGGTCACGTTCGATCCAGTGAGTCTCGGCCCCCCCAGTCTCGGCTCAGCACGTCTCGGGCCGCTGCGACTTGCAGGGGCATGGCGGCTCGCCAGCCGCGATCCCCGCTTCGGCGGCATCTCGGCGCTCGCGTTCGACTCCGGCGCCCTGTTTGCACTGACCGACTCAGGAGCAATCGTCCGCTTCGGACTGCCACGCGGGACAACGGGCCTCGCGACCATCCGTGAGCTGCCCGCTGGACCGTCCGACGGCCGCTTCAAGCGCGACCGCGATTCCGAATCGCTGGTCCGCGACTCCGCCGGGCGCGGCTGGTGGGTCGCATTCGAACGCCACAACCAGCTATGGCTGTTCGACCCGTCGTTCACCCGCGCGCTCGATCGAATCCAGCTCCCCGGCGCAAGCTGGCACGTCAACGGCGGGGTCGAAGCGATGGCCCGCGACGGCGACGGGCTGTTGTTGTTCGTGGAGTCGGGCCCCGAGGTGCTTCGGCTCGCGGATCGCAAGGTGTCGCCGCAATCCATCACGGGCCAGCGCGGGACCATCACCGACGCAATCACGCTCGCCGACGGGCGCATCCTCGCAATCGATCGCGAGCTCACGCCAACGGGCTTCAGCACCCGCGTCGTGACCATCGTCAGGCGGCGCGAGGGGCTGGCGGTGACCGGCGGGGTCCGACTGCCGCTTCGAGCGATCGACAATGCCGAGGGACTCGCCGCGCAGCCGCTGCCGGGCGGCGGAACCCGGCTGTGGCTGGTCACCGACGATAATTTCCAACTACCGTTCCGAACCCTGCTGGTCGCACTCGACCTGAAGTAACCCGGGAATTGATGCTATTGCGAAGCGCTCGCAACAAGCTATGGCGCGGGGCATGGCATCCTCGACAAATCGCCTGCGCCGCTTGTGGCTGCAGGTTCACAAATGGCTCGGAATCACGCTTGCACTGCTGATCGTGCCGATCTCGCTCACCGGCGCGGCGCTGGTGTGGCACGACTGGCTCGACGAGCAGATCAACCCGCAACGTCATCCCCATGCCGGCGCCGCTGCACTCCCGCCGTCCGCTTATGCGGCGGCGGCACTGAGACTGGCGCAGCCGGGCGAACAGCTTGCCTCGCTCAGCTTCCCAGCGGAACATGGCGGCGTCCAGGCGACCCTGACCAAACCCAATCCGGGCGGCGGCCGGCCGCAGCGCGCGTGGGTCTGGCTCGACCCGCGCGATGCCCGCGTGATCGAGCGCGCGGGGGCAGGCGAGGGGGTGGTGCGCGTCCTCCACGTCCTCCACGGAAGCCTGATGGTGCCCGGCGTCGGTCGCCAGATCGTTGGCTGGGTCGGCGTCGCCATGTTGTTGTCTTCGCTCACCGGACTGTGGCTGTGGTGGCCGCTCAAGGGCGGCTTTGCCCAAGGCTTGCGCTGGCGCCGCCGCCCGCAGCTCGACGCCAATCTCCACCATCAGGCGGGCTTCTGGGTCGCGATCCCGCTGTTCATGCTGTCGCTGACCGGCGTGTGGATCAGCTTCCCGGCCTTCTTCGGCGCGCTCAGCGGCGCTCCGGCGGGCGGACCACCGGGCGGTGGTGGCGCTCCGTTGGCGGTGACCCGCCTTACCCCCGAAGCCGTGCTCTCGGCCGCCAGCGCACAAGGCAGCGGACAGCTTGTTTCGCTTGCCTGGCCATCCGAGCGCTCGCCCGAATGGAAAGCCGCCTTCGCCTCGAAAGCCGAGGTCAAGGTCGACGACACGACCGGCCTCGCGAAGCTTGAGCCTCAAAAGCCCGAAACCCTCGCCCGCACCATGCGCCGCCTCCACGACGGCACTGGAATGGGACCCGTCTGGCAGACGATCATCTTCATCGGTGGGATCCTGCCGGCACTGCTGGCGGTGACCGGGATCACGATGTGGCTGCGGATCCGCCGCCGCCGTGACAAGAGCCAGCGGCTTGAGGGCGCGCTCGCCTAGGCGGTGAAGGGCGCCTCGAACGTCAGCCGGAAAAAGCCGAGCTTCTTGTCCTCGACCCCATAGTCATTGTCGCTCGCAAGGAGCAGTTCGCGGTCCGACAGGAAGGTCATGCCCTCGATGTCGGCGGCGACCTCGGGATGG
>JASLBJ010000095.1 GCA_030146725.1 Sphingomicrobium sp.
CCCGGGCTGGCTTGCCGGATCGGGCTTGCGGGTTGGTGCCATCCGCGCCGGAGCGATCGCGCGTACCGGTTCGGTCACGGCGACCGCCGGCCGCGAGCGTGGCGGAGCGGCCCCGGGTGCCTTTTCCTCGCGCACCTTTTCCTCGCGCCGCTTGTCGTCGCGCTCGGCCCGGCGCGGGGCCGGAGCCGTGGGCCGCGGCCGGCGGCTGAACAGGCCGGCCGCCAGGGCTTTCTCGCTGTCGAGCAGCCCCAAGGCGACAAAACCGAGCAATAGACCACCAAGCGCGAACAGCAGCAGCAGCAGCAGCCGCAGCGGACCACGGATCGCCGGTTCGGAAATCCCCAGGAGCAGCGTGTCGAGACCGCCGGCGGCCGCAAGGCCGACGGCGCCGCCCCAGCCGCCCGGAAGCCCGGACACCGCGGACCCGCTGGTCAGGCCAAGCGCGATCCCGAGCAGCAGGGCGCCGGCCGCCGCAATCGCCAGCCCGCGCGCGGTGCGGGAAGGCGCGAGCCGAAGCGCGCGCAAGCCGCCCAGCAGGAGCACCGGCAGGAACAGCACCGCGCCAAGCCCGAACAGCAGGAACAGGGCGTCACTGGCATAGGCGCCGACGCTGCCGAGCCAGTTGACCGCAGGCCCGCCGGCGGCCGTGGTGAACGACGGATCGGTCGCGTCATGGGTTGCAAGCGCGACTGCGCCGCCGATCGCAAGCGCTCCAAGGATCACGCCGCGGGTGCGGGTTGCAAAGCGGCCGACCGATGCCTGGAACGCCTCGCGCCAGTCGGGATCGAGCTCCCGCGCCCTCGCTTTTGCCGCCGCGCTCGCCATTGCCCGTCCCGTCCCCGAATGCCCGTTGCGTAGAATGCCTTGCGGAGGAGTTAGCGGTCAAGCGGCGCCACGTCATTGCATCCGAAGCGAAGCAATCGGGCAACGCCGCTCCAGGCCGCAAGCGCCGCTGTCCTGATCCTCGCAGGGGCCCGAACTCGCAATGGCCTGATGCTCGCAATGACGGGCGGGAAGGCTTAGGGAGCGGCAATGGACCGGGCGGACGTGATCATCCTTGGCGGCGGAATGGTCGGGCTGGCGCTGGCGTCGGCGCTGGATTTGGGTGGATTGCTCGCGATCGTCGTCGATCCGGCCGATCCCGACCAGCGCACCACCGCCGCCTTCGACGGCCGTACCAGCGCGGTGTCGTCGAGCTCGATGCGGATGCTCCGGACGATCGGGGTTGCCGGCCATCTGCCCGAGCCCGGCTGTCCGATCCGCCGGATCTCGGTCGCCGACGGACTTGCGCCCGGCGGGCTCCACTTCGACCCGCCCGCCGACGACAACGAGCCGCTCGGGGTGATGCACGAGAACCGCCACCTGCGTGGCGCACTTCGGGCCCGCGCCGAGGCCGGGAAGACCCTCAGCCTGCTGTGGAAAGCGCAAGTGGCGGAAACAATCCGCGGCGAGCATGGCGTCACGGTGTCGCTGGCCGACGGACGCACCCTCTGCGCGCCGCTGCTGGTCGCTGCCGACGGCCGCAACTCGCCGACTCGCGAAGCCGCGGGGATCCGCACCGCGCACTGGCGCTACCATCATCGGGCGATCGTCTCGACGCTGCGCCACGAGCGGCCGCACGACAATGTCGCGTACGAGATCTTCTATCCGGGCGGGCCGTTCGCGCTGCTGCCGATGAGCGACGATGCGGGACGCCATCGCTCGGCGATCGTGTGGTCGGTGCCCGAGCGCGACGCGCCCGGCTGGCTGTCGCTCAGCGATGCCGATTTCGCCGCCGAAGCCCGCGCGGCAATGGGCGGCTTCCTTGGCGCGGTCGAGCTCGGCGCCCCGCGCTCGAGCTATCCGCTCGGCTTCCACCATGCGGCGACGATCACCGCGCAGCGTCTCGCACTTGCCGGCGATGCCGCCCACGCAGTCCACCCGATCGCCGGACAGGGCCTCAATCTCGGCTTCCGCGACGCCGCCGCGCTTGCCCAGGTGCTGATCGAAGGCGTGCGCCTCGGCCTCGATCCAGGCGATCGGCAGCTGCTCGACCGCTACCAGCGCTGGCGTGCGCTCGACAGCTTCTCGGTGGCGGCGGCAACCGACAGCCTGACCCGCATCTACGCGATCCCGGGCCGCAGCGCCTCGGCCGTGCGCCGCTTCGGAATGGGGCTGATCGACCGGATCGGCCCAGTCCGCAACCGCCTGATGGCGGAAGCGCGCGGGACAAGCGGCGACCTGCCGCTACTGCTGCAGGGACTGGCGATCTAAAAATATTCGCCCGCGTTTTCCACGCAACGGCTCGTGGACCTACACCCTTCGCGCCTTTGCGCCTTCGCATGGAAAACTCTTAATCGAAAACGCTGCGCGTCACGTGCGCGGGGAGGGGGACCACCGCAGGCGGTGGAGGGGTCCTTGAAGCTTGCTGCTGGCCTATCCCCGGACGGGCCTGCGCTCCACCCTACTGGATCGTCGGCTCCACGTCCGCGCCACCAACCGCCATGCGCTGGAACTGCATCAGCTGGACCAGCAGCTCGGCGCGTGACGCCAGCGTGGGTTCCTCGAGCAGCGCCTGCTTGGCGCCAATGTCGAACGGCGCAACCTGCGAGATCGCGTTGACCAGCATCTCGTCATCGAGCCGGGCGACCGCGTTCCAGTCGACGGCCAGGCCGAGCGCATCGCCAAGCCGCCGCGCCTCCTGCTCGACCTCCGCGCGGACGACGAGATGAAGCGGCGGCGGCTCGCTGTCGTCGAACGCGTCCACGTCCACTTCGCCAAGCCGGTACAGCGTGCCGTTGCTCGCCTCGCCGGTCAGCCGGAAGCGGTTGGACCCGAGCAGCACGATGTTGAACCGCCCGTCCTCCATCTCCTCGACGCCGACGATCTCGCCGACGCAACCGACCCCGAACAGCGGCGGCGTGCCCTCCTCGGCCGATTGCGGCTGGATCATGCCGATCCGGCCGGCGCCTGCGATCGCGTCGCTGACCATCTCGCGATAGCGCGGCTCGAAGATGTGCAGCGGGATCTGCGAGCGCGGAAACAGGATCGCGCCGGCGAGTGGAAACAGCGGAACGCGGATGGTGCCCGCCCCACTCACGAGAACAGCCTCACGTGAACAGAAGCGCCGACAGACGGCGGCGCTGGCTGCGCGCCCACGGGTCGGCGATACCCTGCGCCTCGAGCAGCTGCAGCAGCCGCTTGCGCGCGGCACCCTCGTTCCACTCCCGGTCGCGGCCGATGATCTCGAACAAGGCATCGGCTCCGCCGTCGCGGTCGCCCGCGGCCATCCGTGCGCCGGCCAGCTCGAACCGTGCGTCATGGTCGTCGGGGTCGGCGGCGACCCGCGCGTCGAGCTCGGCGGTATCGCCCACAGGCGCGGCCGACGCGAGTTCGAGTGCGGCACTGGCGCGCGCGATCGCGGCATCCTTGACAAGCTCGGGCGGCAGTTCGGCAAGCACTGCCCGCGCCTCGTCGAGCTCGCCGGCCGCGACCAGCGCCCGCACCAGCCCGCCGATCACCTCGGGCTTGTCCGGCGCCATGTCGAACAGCTGGCGGAAGATCGACACTGCGCGGGGAGCATCGCCTTCGGCCAGGATCCCTTCGCCCATCGCCACCAGCGGAGCGATCTCGGCTTCCGCAGCGGCGGCACCGTCGTCGCCGCCCTTGATCTTGAGCTGGGCAAGCAGCTGGTCGAGCACCTGCTTGATCTGCCCTTCGCTGCGATAGTTGGTGAGGTCGGCGACCGGCTGCCCCTGGTAGAGCGCGTAGACCGTCGGGATCGACTGGATGCGGAACTGCGCGGCGATCAGTTTCTCCTTGTCGACGTCGAGCCGGACCACCGTGACGCCCTTGGGCGCAAGATCGGCCGCAACCTTGTCGAGGATAGGCGAGAGCTGCTTGCACGGCCCGCACCATTCGGCGGTGAACTGGAGGACGACCAGACCGGTCATCGAGGGCTGGATGACATCGCGTTCGAAGCGGGCAACCGCCTCGCGTTCGCTTTCGCTCAGGCCAAGGCTCGCCACGTGCCAGGATACTCCGATGGTTCGATTGAGCGCTCATATGGGCAGCGGCGGCGGATCGGGCAAGCGCGGCGGTTTCCTGTCCCCGCACCCTTGCAGCGCGCCCGTACCCCATGCTAGGCGCGCGCCTCACCCAGCTGCCGCCCCGTAGAGGCGCGGCAACTCAGCGCCGAGCGGGCGTAGCTCAGGGGTAGAGCACAACCTTGCCAAGGTTGGGGTCGAGGGTTCGAATCCCTTCGCCCGCTCCAG
>JASLBJ010000098.1 GCA_030146725.1 Sphingomicrobium sp.
CCGCAGTCAGGCTGCATAAAGGTCTCTGGCGTGAAGAACCTACTCGCATTGAATTGGAGGCCACGATGCTCAGCCGTAACCTGATGCTCGCACTTTCCCCTCTTGCCCTGCTGGCTTGCGCCGGGAGTGCGGCCGCTGCGACGTTGGCAGTGACCAAGACCGCTACCTGCGGCTGTTGCAGCAAGTGGGTCGAGCACATGAAGAAGGCTGGGTTCACGGTCACGGTTCGCGACGTAGAGGACGTGAGCCCGACGGCCCGCAAGCTGGCCGTTCCCGACAAGCTCCGCTCCTGCCACACGGCGGAAATCGGGGGTTATGCGATCGAGGGCCATGTACCCGTGGCGGACATCAAGCGCCTGCTTCGGGAGCGGCCGGAAGCCGCGGGCATTGCGGTGCCCGGCATGGTCGTGGGGTCACCGGGCATGGAGCACGGCAGCCATTCGGAAGCCTATCAAACGATCTTGTTCGACAAGGCGGGCAAGACGAGGGTCTACGCCACGCACAACTAAGCGGGCTCAAGCGCCTAGGGCCCGCTTCGATTGCAGCCTACATTGCCTCACGACCACTTGCCGCCAGTTTTGCTAGTCGCATGATCATCGTTGATCGTTGGCGTTGGCAGCAGGTCGCTCTCCTTGTCCGATCGGCCGGACAGGTCCTTCGGGCATCTATACGTCGGTAGTGCATGGCTTAAGCCTATGACTTGCAGCTGTCTTTTGGATCGTACACAGCGACCTGGCCTGTTCATGCGAGAGCGCGGCACATTGTTCAGGAACGACCGTGCTCAAGCACAGCAACGCTGCTGCAGTCATCAAGGAGCTCGTGCCACGTGCCAGTCATCGCAGTTCGACGTGTAGACAGCTGATGAGCCGGCACGGGAAAGTCCGGATAGCGGCCAAGTTCACAGGCAGACATTTCCTACTAGTCACACTACTTGCAGTCGTTGCTGCTTGCCAGGGCGACGAGGGTCAGGAACGCGATCGGCCGCCGCCGCTGGTGAAGGTCGAGCCGGCGAACGCAATGCGGTTCGTTGAGAAGATCGACGCAGTCGGAACTGCGAATGCCAATGAGCAGGTGACGCTCTCCGCTCCCGTTACCGAGCGGATCGTCAGGCTCGGCTTCGACGACGGAGCTTTCGTCCGGCGGGGGCAAATGGTCGCAGTGCTCGCGCAGGGGCAGCAGAATGCGCAACTTTCGGAGGCGCAGGCGCGGGCCCGCGAGGCCTCGCAGCAGCTGGCGCGGATCGAGACCCTGCGACAGCGGGGCTTCGCCACCAAGAGCAGCCTCGACCAGCAGCAGGCGCTTGCCTCCCAGGCGCGGGCGCAGGCGGCAGGGGCTCAGGCAGCGATCGGCGACCGCGTCGTAACGGCGCCATTCTCCGGGTGGGTGTCGCTCCGCAACATCTCGGCAGGAGCGGTGGTGCAGGCGGGAAGCGAGATCGCAACGATCAGCGACCTCTCCTCGATCAAGCTGGATTTTAGCGTTCCGGAGACGATGCTCTCAGCGATCCGGCCGGGGCTGGCGATCGAGGCGCTGTCAGCCGCTTACTCGGATCAACCCTTCCGCGGGCAGATTGCGACCGTCGATCCGGTTGTCGATCCGAATACTCGGGCGGTGAAGGTCAGGGCGCGGCTGCCGAACCCGGATCGCAGGCTTAAGCCCGGGATGCTGCTTAGAGTCGCAATCGAGACTGCGCCTCGGACTTCGCTGTCGGTGCCGGAATTATCCGTGGTCGGCGAGGGCGATAGCCGGTTCGTCTATGTCGTTGACAAGGGTCAGGCGAAGCGGATGCCGGTGCAAACCGGGATCAGGTCGGCTGGGCGCGTCGAGATCGTGGGAGGGCTGCAGCCAGGGCAGCAGGTGGTGACCGAAGGGGTGGTGAAACTGGCCGACGGAATGAAGGTCAGGCTGGCCGGCGCGCAGAATGCCCGCCGCCCGGCCGTCGAGAGCAACTAGCGATGCAGCTTTCCGACCTGTCCGTCAAACGGCCTGTATTCGCCGCTGTTGTGGCGATCCTGCTCGCCGTTGTCGGGCTGGTCAGTTTCTTCAGCCTGTCCGTGCGCGAATACCCCGACGTGGACCCACCAGTGGTCTCTGTGCAGACGGTCTATACGGGCGCGGCGGCGAGCGTGGTGGAAAGCCGCATCACGCAGGTGCTGGAGGACCGCCTGTCGGGCGTCGAGGGGCTGCAGACGATCACCTCCCGCTCGCGCGATGGACAGTCCGACATCACCATCGAGTTCGCTCCGGGGCGCAATGTCGATGTCGCCGCCAACGATGTCCGCGATCGGATCGGCGGCGCGGCGCAGGACCTGCCTGAAGAGGCACGGCCGCCGGAGGTGCGCAAGGTGGATGCCGATGCGTCTCCGATTCTGTTCCTGGTCTTCTCGAAGCCTGGTTGGAGCCGCCTTCAGCTCTCCGACTACATCGACCGCAACGTCGTAGACCGCTTTTCATCGATTGACGGCGTCGCCCGCGTGTTCATCGGCGGCGAGGCGCGGCCGGCCATGCGGGTCTGGCTGCAGCCCGAGCGGCTTGCCGCCTTCAGTCTCACGCCGGGCGATGTCGAAGGCGCGCTGCGGAGCCAGAATGTCGAGCTTCCGGCGGGACGCCTGGAGTCCCAGTCCCAGAACGTGACGTTACGGGTGGACCGGCCGTTCACGAAGCCCGAGGAATTCTCCCAATTGGTCGTGGGACGCGGAGGCGACGGGTATCTGGTGAGGCTCGGCGACATCGCACGCGTGGAGCAGGGGCCGGAGAATCCCTATTCGGCCTTCCGTCTAAACGGCGTGACCGGAGTCGGGCTCGGCGTCGTCCGGCAATCGGGCGCGAACACGTTGGCGGTGGCCGAAGCCGCCAAGGCGATGGCGGAGGAAATCAAACCCACGCTCCCGGACGGCATGAACGTCACCGTCGGGTCAGACGAATCGCTGTTCATCAGCCGCGCCATCGACAAAGTGTGGGTGACGCTCGCCGAGGCGGCGGTGCTGGTGGTTGCAGTGATCTTCCTGTTTCTTGGCAGCTGGCGCGCAACGCTGATTCCGGCAGTAACCGTGCCGCTCTGCCTGCTGGCGAGCTTCGCCGTTCTGTGGACGTTCGGGTTCTCGATCAACCTCCTCACTTTGCTGGCAATGGTGCTGGCGATTGGCATCGTCGTCGATGACGCGATCGTGGTGCTTGAGAACATCTACCACCGGATCGAGGCAGGCGAGCCGCCGCTTGCCGCCGCTTTCCAGGGAACGCGGCAGGTCGGCTTCGCTATTGTCTCCACCACATTGGTCGTGTGTTCGGTGTTCGTGCCGGTGATGTTCATCACGGGGCAGACCGGCCTGCTCTTCCGCGAACTCGCAGTGGCAATGATCGGTGCGGTCGCCTTTTCCGGCTTCCTCGCGCTCAGCCTTGCGCCGATGCTCTGTTCGAAGCTGCTCCGGCGCGAGGAACGGCGCGGGTTCGCGGCGTGGGTGGATGACAAGTTTCGCCGCCTCGAGCAGCGATACGGCACAGGCCTGGATTGGGTGCTGCGCAAGCCGATCGTGCCGCTGGTCGGTGTCGGCATCTTTCTTGCGGGCGCAGGCGCCCTGTTCATGACGCTGAAGTCCGAACTGGTCCCGGCCGAGGATGTCGGCATCTTGTCGGCCAACATTTCCGCGCCCGAGGGCACCGGCTACGAAGCGATGGACCGCTACATGCTCGATGCGCAGCGGCGCCTGCTCCCGCTAACGGAGAACGGCGCGGTTCGCGCGATCATTGCGCGCACTCCGGGCGGGTTCGGGCAAAGCGACGATTTCAATTCCGGTACCTTCATCGTCTTCCTCAAGCCGTGGGAGGATCGCAAGCAAACGACGCAGGACGTGGTCACCGAGGTCAACAAGATCCTCGGTCAGCTTCCTGCCGTGCGCGGCAATGCTTCGGTCCGCTCTTCGATCGGCGGGCGGGGACGGGGCCAGCCGGTCAACTTTGTGATCGCCGGCGGGCGCTACGAGGATCTGGCACGCGCGCGGGACCGCATTCTGGCCGCGGCGGCCAACAATCCAGGCATCGTCAACCTGGACAGCGACTATAAGGAGACCAAGCCGCAACTCCGCATCGAAGTCGACACCACTCGCGCAGGGGATCTCGGAGTTTCCGTCGCCGACGTCAGCGAAGCGCTGCAGAGCCTGCTCGGGTCGCGCCGCGTGTCGACCTATGTCGACCGTGGAGAGGAGTATCGGGTCGTCGTGCAGGCAGAAGCGTCGGCGCGCGCGACGGAGGCCAATCTCGCCCAGATCTACGTTCGCAGCCGAGAGGGCGCCCTGATCCCTTTGTCGAACCTGGTCCAGGTTCGGGAGACGGCCGGCGCACGCGATCTCGGCAGGTACAACAAGTTGCGGGCGATCACTCTGTCGGGCGGCCTCGCGCCGGGTTACTCACTGGGTGAGGCGCTGACGTTCCTGGAGCAGGAGGCCGCGAACGCGCCGGAGGTCACGGCGGTCGGCTTTCGCGGCGAGAGCCAGGCCTTTCGTGAGGCCGGCAGCTCGATCTGGATCGTGTTCGCGCTGACCATCCTCGTCGTCTATCTGCTACTCGCCGCGCAGTTCGAAAGCTTCGTGCATCCGGCGGTGATCATCACCACCGTGCCCCTGGCCGTTGGCGGCGGCGTGCTCGGGCTGGCGGCAATGGGTCAGACGCTCAACCTGTACAGTCAGGTGGGTATTGTGATGCTGGTGGGGCTGGCAGCCAAGAACGGCATCCTCATCGTCGAATTCGCGAACCAGCTACGCGACGAAGGCAAGGATCTGGGCGATGCGATCCGCGAGGCCTCGGCAAGGCGCCTTCGGCCGATCCTGATGACGTCGATCGCAACCGTCGCGGGTGCGGTGCCATTGATGCTGGCGAGCGGCGCCGGCGCGGGCGCGCGGCAGGCACTCGGGGTGGTTGTGGTATGGGGCGTATCCATTTCCACCCTGATTACCTTGTTCCTGGTGCCGCTCCTTTACACGCGGCTCGCGGGTCGTACCGGATCGCCCGAAGCGGTGTCGCGCAAACTGGAGGCACAGCTAAGCCAAGGTCTGCCGGCAGAATGACAAGGATCACATGATCCGCACTGTTCGGTTTGAAGCTGACCGCAGCAGTTCCAGGAATCAGCTGGACAGCTAGCTGACTGTTGCGCATCTGCGCGGACCAAGCTTACTCCGCGCATCTCCGCCTCGATTGAGAGGAATCATCGCGGCATCTGCATGACATCTGGCATGAGAGCCCAAGCATATTAGGAAAGGTCGTGTCGGCTTCTATCATTGTGGCTTGAACATCATGATCTTGACTCGCCCTTCGGCTCGGCAGACGATGCTTGAGCGCGGTCGTCCGCGTCGGGGAATGACATGGCAAAGAACTTCATACTCGCTGTTGCTGCCGTAGTGACCTTGGTCGGCTGCTCATCGCGGCCACGCGAGTTCTCGCCCGTGCTTGCAGTCCCGGCTGCCGACCAGGCCGCCTACAATGCCGCGGTGACCGACTGCGGCACGTTGCTGGCACAAGGCAAGCTCACTTCCGAGGGCCGGCTGGCATCTGGTGCGGCCGGTGCAGCGGCAAGCGGGGCTGCCCTTGCGGCTGGTTCGGCAGCGGCAAGCAGCGCAGGCATGTTCGGTGGCATGGCGGTTGCAGGAGCGACCATAATCCTGTTGCCGTTCGCTGCACTCGGCGGCGCGTACGGCATGGCAAAGGCCAAGCAAAAGAAGAAGGAAGCGGCGATCCAAGCGGCCATGGCCGGTTGTCTGAGCGAGCGCGGCCATAACGTCATTGGCTGGCAGCAAAAGGGCAAGATCATCCCGGTCAAGGCAGCCCAGGCGACGTCCAAGTAGAGGCTCGCGAGGGACGGTTGCTAACGCCCGGCGCGAACTGTCGCAGCGTTGGACCAACAATCTACGGATAGCAGCGTACCAAGCAGCTTAACCGAACGTCCGCTTACCACCCATGCATTTGCAAGGGCATCTAGCCGGGCGATGCCAGGGTTCGTGCCGTAATCATTCAGTGACACAGTCTCGTAACGTCCGAGAAGTCTCCTATGTGCGCGGCAGGACTGACCGAGGCGTCGCTTACGCTGCGCGCACTTTGGCATTGCTGGTGACGCCGTCGAGCGGCGCATCGAGCGAATAGACGAACCCGCTTGGCCGATAGTCGAGTTCAACCTTGCCTTTCAATTGTTGGCCCAGCGATGTCATCATCCGTGTACCGAAACTCTTCCGCGTCGGTTCAATCACCCGAGGTCCGCCAGATTCGGCCCATTCGAAATAGAGACGCTCCTGCTCAACCCGCCACGTAAGCCGAACCTGACCCTCCGGAAGGGACAAGGCTCCGAACTTGGTGGTATTGGTGCAAAGCTCGTTGAGGGTCATGGCGAACGCGATGACCGTACTGGACGTGATCCGGATATCCTCACCGGACAGGATGAAGCGGCCACCGCCCTGATCGAACGGCTCGATCGCACTTCTGATGGTGCTGTCGACGGTCGCATTGTCCCAGCTCGCCCGGGTCAGGAGGTCGTGGGCGCGCGCAAGGGCCGCGAAGCGCCCGTCGATCGCAGAGCTTGCGTGAGCCATGCTAGTCGCTGTGCGCAGGCTTTGATGTGTGATCGCACCGACGGTAGCGAGCATGTTCTTGATGCGGTGGTGCAGCTCCGCATGGATCAGATGCTGCAACTTGTCAGCAGCGTCGCGTTCTTCCGCGTCAATGCCCGACTGAACGAGCAGTGCGTTGGCGTCGATGCCTGCCTGCTCCAGCGCCAGTTTCAGGCTGTCGTTTTCGGTAGTGAGAGCATCCTGGAAGGGCTGGTTCTCGTCGATGATCAGCTGCTGCTTTTCCGTATCGAGCACGGTCTTCAAAAGCAGGGCCTTGGCATCGATCCCCGCCTGCTGAAGCTGGTAGCGAAGTTCCTTATTCTCTCTGGTCAGCGGGTCGTCCGCAGCAACTAGTGAAGGCACCACTTTCAGTGCGCCCTGGCCAACCATCTCCTGGATTTCCAGAATCATCTGCTGGATCTCAAGCGGCTTCGGGAAAAATTTGCTGTCAGTCGGTTTGTCCGCATCGGTGACGGCAATCTGTCCGGACACCAGGATGATCTTGATGTGGGGCCAGCGGGTATGCGCCGCATGCGCAAGTTTCAGTCCGTCGATGCTTCCGGGCATCTGAATATCAGTGAACAGCAGCGATATGTCGTCCCGTGATTCAAGAATCTGGATGGCCTCGTCCGCGCTCACGGCCTCGATTGGGACGAACCCAGCGTCTTCAACGATGTCTACTGCGCGCATTCGCAGGACCATCTCGTCTTCGACGACTAGAACAACAGGTGTGGAGACGGGTATCGTCATCGTCATTCCCCATGTGTGTCTCGTCTGTCGAGAGGCCGCCGCGGCCGGGCAACTGTGGTGGGGGGGCACTCGGAGTGTCAAGTCGTGCCAGGGCCGCCTCAGTTCCTTTTGAGCATCCACAATCGGCCGACCGGCACTGAGGGAAGTCATTCCTCCGCTAGTTCCGCTCGCGCGAACGGCGGGATCCGAACATCATCGCTGAAGAGCGGACTGGCAGAAATGCCAGCAAGACGCTGGCGCCTGCTCGGTTTTCTTGCCTTCAAACCATTCGTTCAAAGCTCATGGAACTACAGGGTGTTAACGCTTGTTGTCGTTGCTGAGCGGGGGTTCAGGAGCACATGATGACCAAT
>JASLBJ010000008.1 GCA_030146725.1 Sphingomicrobium sp.
GCCCAATAGAGTTGTGGAAGCGAAGGCCGCCGGTGCCGGCACGCCAGTCGGCCTCCGGCCTTCCTCTGTGCCGGCACCGGCGGCGGCCAATCCCGAGTTGTCGGACCGCCCCAAGCGACGGACGTTCACGGCGGGGGAGAAACTGCGCATCCTGGAGGAAACCGACCGGGCCGCCGGGACCGGCGAGATCGGCACCATCCTGCGCCGCGAGGGGCTCTATTCAACGACCCTGACCGACTGGCGCCGTCAGCGCGACGCCGGCACCCTCGGCGCCCTGACCCCGGTCCGGCGCGGCCCGAAAGCAAGCGAGCCCAATCCGCTGGCGGACGAGTTGGCCAAGGCACAGCAGGAGAACGCCCGGCTCCAACAGCGCCTGGAGCGCGCCGAGGCGATCATCGACCTCCAAAAAAAACTTTCCGACCTGTTGGGGATCCCGCTGGCTCGGATCAACGGCGGCGACAGATCCTGATGGACGCCGTCATCGCTCTGCCGCCGGCGTCCTGCGCCACGGCGGCCTGCGCCGCCCTGGGACTGTCGCGCGCCAGCGTCCATCGTCGGCGCACCCGCCTGACCCGGCCGCCGGCCGAACCGGCGCCCCGCCCCAGCCCGCCCCGCACCCTGAGCGCCGCCGAACGCCAGACCGTCCTCGACCTGCTGCGCGAGCCGCGCTTCGCCGACCTCGCGCCGGCCGAAGTCTACGCCACCCTGCTCGACGAGGGCGTCTACCACTGCTCGATCCGGACCATGTATCGGATACTGGACGACCACGCCGAAGTCCGCGAACGCCGCGACCAGCTGCGCCATCCCGTCTACAGCAAACCCGAACTGCTGGCCGAAGGACCCGATCAGGTCTGGTCGTGGGACATTACAAAGCTGATGGGACCCGCGAAATGGACCTACGATCGGTCATGTTGATGCCCTCATTGGTTTGTTTGCTGGGTGCAGTCGATGCGATCAACCGCACCAGCCTTCAGTTCCGTAAAACTGGCGAGGGTGTCGTCGGTATCCGGGAACAGGAGGCGGTGGGTGGCCGCGTCGCGGACAATGGAGATTGTCCCGTTGCGAATGCGCCGTTCAATCCAATCGCGTGAGACCTGCAGCCGCCTGGCCAGTTCGGCCATGGTCAACCAGCCCGGGATGTGGCGGGGGTGGGTCTGTCTCTCATTTCGCAGTACGCGGTGGTGCTGTCGGATATGGCGAACCGTTTCCACGGGGACATGAGTGCATCGAGCTGAGCGATAACCCTCGCTGGTCAACCGGGCGGCGATGGTCTCGTCATCAAGACCCTGGCGCGCCAGGTCAAGGAGCCGGGCCTCCATCTCAGCGCCGCGGGTCAGGAACCGATGGGTATGCACCGCGGCCTCGACCTCGAGATCGGAGATTTCACCGCCGCGCCAGACAATGCGAACGCTGAGTCGGTCGGCGGCTAGACGCCGCAGAACGACTTTGTCGATCAGACTGCGGAGCAGCAACTTCCTGCGCTCGCGCGTCATGTCGGGGTGCTGCCAAAGGGCTGGCAACTGCGGGGCGAGCGCCAGAAAACTCTCCTGGTCTTCAGCCGACAGCATCTCCGGCGCGGCGCGGGCTCCCCGGTGCCGGGCCAGCAGGTCCTCGGCCTGACGCAACTCGCGTAGTGCCATTTCCCAGCGGTGTTCCAACTCGCTGGCGACCAGACGATTGTCTGGATCAACCTTGTTAAACTGTCGCTCGGCCAGCATCGCCTGATAGCGCAGACGTTCGACCTGCTGGGCCTCGGCACGATCGAGAGCCTCGTCCGCCTGGCAACGGGCATCATGGGCACGCCTCCAGGCATCCAGTTCAGCCGGCGTCACCGCGGCGAAGAACGCGACCACTACGCGCGCGTCGATTGGGTCGGCGGGAAGACGCTGGCAGACCGCGTCGCCCTGGAGGCGATTCAAATGGTTGCAAAGATAGCTGTTTTTGCTCTTGTACTGCACGACCATCTTGCGGCCGCAGTGCCCGCACCAGACAAGGCCCTGAAGCAGCACGGCCCCATCGCGGGGAGCGCCGCGCGTCTTGTTCCGGTCATACTCCGCGTGATTGTCGCACAGCATCGCCTGGATCCGCTCGAAGCTCTCCCAGTCGATATAAGCCGGGTACTTGTCCTTCACAACGATCTTCCACTCCGCCATCGGGCGCCGGACGCTGCCCCGCTTGCCGTTGCGATACGGCGTGGGGCGGGAGCGGGTCCGGCCATAAACGAAGGCTCCGGCATACGCGGGATTCCTCAGGATCCGGGTGATCCGATCGAGCGTCGCCGGCCGCCACACCGCCTCACCGAACCGATCGCACTGCGGCACGCCGAGGTCCCGGCGGGCGAAGCTTCGCATCACCTTGCCGACTGAGCCCTGCTCCAGGAAGCTGGTGAAGACCAGCGCGATCCGATCGCGCACCTCACGGTCGGGATCCTTGATCACGCCGCCGCTGGCGTCACGCGTCAGGCCGGCGGGCAGAGCCAGCGCCAACTCGCCGCGTTCGGCCTTGTTCAGCAGGCCGGCAGTCAGGCGGCCCCGCATGGTGTGCAGTTCGACCTCGGAGATCGTGCCCTTGAGGCCTAACAGGAGGCGGCCGTTCGCCGACCCGGGATCGTAAACGCCATCGCGATCCGCGATCAAGCACTGGCGATAGCCGCACAGGTCGAGCAGCGGATACCAGTCCGAACAGTTGCGGGCGAGCCGGGTGACGTCGTAGGACAGGATGATCCCGACCTCACCCAGTGTGACGCGGGCGATCAGATCCTTGAAGCCGCGGCGGTGCTCGGCGGCGGCCCCGCTCAGGCCGAGATCGACATCGACGACCTCGACGTCGGCCTCCCGCCAGCCGAGATCGCAGGCACGCTGGCACAGTGCATATTGCAGGCGCAGGCTTTCCTGGTTGCTCAGGACCTGGTGCGGGTGGGACTGGCGGATGTAAACCACGGCCTTGCAGCTCAGGTGCCGGGTCGTCACGAGTTCGGAGATCATGGCTCACCCTCCCGATGATGGCGCGATGTGATCGTCGAGAAGGGCTCGGTGTCGGCTTGTGGACAGGCCGAGGCCCGCGGGATCAGCCGCCCGGTCCCCTCCTCGCAGGAGGCGAACCGAACCAGATCCCGGATGGCGTCGAGCGAGAGCTTGCTCGATGGCAGGCTCAACGGGGTCGGATGGAGGCTCGTCGCGACGATCGGAATCCTCAACACGGCGCGGCCACGATCATCGACATGGGCGTGCCCGGTTCCGTACCGCAAGCCGCTCACCGAAATCAGCGGAAAGCTGCGTCCGTGGAGCGGATGAGCCGGATCGGTGATCGTGATCAGTTCAGGCTGAGCATTCGCCAGCCGGATAGGGGTATCGAGAAGTGGGATCGTACTTCTATCTCTACGTCATTCTCGACATTTTCAGCCGCCGGGTCGTCGGCTGGTGCGTCGTCGATGCCGAGAGCGCCACCCTGTTCAAGGCGCTGTTCAACGACACCCTCGCCAAGCACGCCGTGCCGCC
>JASLBJ010000010.1 GCA_030146725.1 Sphingomicrobium sp.
CGTGACCCGCTTCGTGCTGCCCGAAGGCGAGACGATCCTGTCCAACGACTTCGTGATCGAGGACACGGGCCAGCACGACCGCACGGTTCCCGATGCCATCCAGCATCCGGTCGAGGAGCTTCCCGACGACGTTCTCGTCTACCTGCTCGGCAGCCGCTATTGCGAGACCGATCGCCTGTCCGACACCGCCTGGGGGCTGTTCGGCCACGTTCCTCCAGGCTGGGGCCGGTTGCAGGCGATCCTCGACTTCACCCACAAGCATATCGAGTTCGGCTACCATCATGCGCGCCCAACCAAGACGGCGTGGGACGCGCACCAGGAGCAGCGCGGCGTGTGCCGTGACTTTGCCCATCTGGCGATCACCCTGTGCCGCTGCATGAACATCCCGGCGCGCTACTGCACCGGATTCCTCGGCGATATCGGCGTTCCCGCATCCGACAATCCGATGGATTTCTCGGCCTGGTTCGACGTCTATCTCGGCGGCGAATGGATCACGGTCGACGCGCGCCACAACAAGCCGCGTATCGGCCGCATCCTGATGGCCCGCGGGCGCGACGCGACCGACTGCGCGCTGACCACCCAGTTCGGCTCGGCCGCTTTGACCGGCTTCAATGTCCACACCCAGGTGGTCGAAAGCGTTGACTGAGGCGAACCCCCTGCTCGCCGAATGGACCTGCGCCGAGGGCAGCCCGGACTTCGCCGCGTTCCGGCCCGAGCATTTCCTGCCCGCGATCGAAACGGGGGTCGCCGAGAGCCGGGCCGAGATTGCGGCGATCACGGCTGATCCGGCAACGCCGACGTTCGACAACACGATCCTCGCGCTCGAGCGGTCGGGTGCGATCCTCGCCCGGGTCCGGCGCGTATTCTGGATGCTTGCTTCGGCGCAGGTGACCGACGCCATCCGCGACATCGAAGCGGAGGTTTCCGCCCGGCTGTCGTCTTTCGGGACCGAGGTCAGCCATGATGCGGCGTTGTTCACGCGTATCCGGGCGGTGTGGGAACGGCGCAGCGCGCTCGGGCCCGAGCAGCAACGGCTGGTCGACCGCAGCTACAAGGGCTTCGTGGCCGGGGGCGCCGGCCTTGCGGACGAGGCCAAGCAGCGGCTGGCGGCGATCGACGCGCGGCAGTCGGCACTCTCGGTCATGTTCAGCCAGAACGTCCTTGCCGCCACCAACGCGTGCGAGATCGTCGTCGGGCCGGACCAGATCGGAGGGATCCCCGACGACTTGCGCGAAGCCGCATCCCGCCTGGCCGGCGAAAGGCAGCTGACCGGCCGCTTCGTCTACGTGCTCGACCGCGGCGTGTTCGAAGGCTTGTTGACGTTCGCCGACGACCGCTCGCTGCGCGAGCAGGCGTGGCGGGCCTTCACCGGTCGCTGCCAGAGCGGGGCGCACGACAATCTTCCGATCATCCGCGAGATGGTCGAGCTTCGGCAGGAGCGGGCGGCACTGCTCGGTTACGCGAGCTTTGCCGACTATGCGCTCGAGGATTCGATGGCCAAGACGCCCGACGCAGCCGCGGCGCTGATGAGCCGGGTGTGGGCGCCGGGACTGAAGCAGGCGATGCGCGAGCAAGCGCAGCTCGAGGCCGTTGCCAACCTCGGCAGCGCCGGCCTGCAACCATGGGACTGGCGCTACTTCGCCGACCGCGTGCGCCGCGACGATTATGCGTTCGATGCCGCTGCGGTGCGCGGTTACCTCTCGCTCGACAAGGTCAGGGCCGCGGCCTTTTCGGCAGCCGGCCGCCTCTATGGCCTCACCTTCGAGCAGCGGGCCGAAATCCCGGTCTATCATCGCGACGTGCTCGCCTGGGCGGTCAGCGACGGCGACGGAGCACCCGTCGGCCTGTTGTTCACCGACTATCTCGCGCGGACCGAAAAGCATGGCGGCGCCTGGATGGGCAGCCTGCGCGTCCAGGAGAAGCTCGACGGCCCGGTCCGGCCGATCGTCTACACCGTCGCCAATTTCGGCTCGGCCGGCGGCGAAAGCGGCGCGCTGCTGTCGCTCGACGAGGCCCGGACGCTGTTCCATGAATTCGGCCATGCGCTCCACGCGTTGCTGTCAGACGTGACTTATCCAAGCCTCGCCGGGACCGCGGTCGCGCGCGACTTCGTCGAGTTCCCAAGCAAGCTGATGGAACATTGGGTGGTCTCGCCCGAAGCCCTGCGCGGCTTCGGAGTTCCTGACGAGCTGGTCGATGCGATCGCCAGGGCCGACAGCTTCGGACAGGGCTTCGCGACGATCGAATTCCTCGCCTCCGCGCTGATCGACCTCGAGCTTCACCGGGCCAAGCCGACGCCCGACAGCATCGCGGCGTTCGAGGCCAACAGTCTTGCCGCTCTGGGAACACCGGCGGCGATCGGCATGCGCCACAAGCTCGCTTATTTCACCCACATCTTCAGCGGCGGCTATGCGAGCGCCTACTACAGCTACCTGTGGTCCGAAGTCCTCGACGCCGACGTGTTCGAGGAGTTCGAGGCGAAGGGCATGTTCGACGCCGTGGTGGCCGACCGCTTCCGCCGCGAAGTGCTCGCGCCGGGGGATTCGCGCGACCCGGCCGACTCTTTTTTCGCCTTCCGCGGCCGCCAGCCCGACGAGAGCGCATTGCTCCGGTCGCGCGCCCTTGCCTGACGAGCCGCCATGCCCGCGCCGCTGAGCTTCGACGAACTTTGGGGCACAAGTGACGCAGCCGCCGCCCGGCGTGGGTTCGAGCCCATTGGCGATTGGCTGAGCGAAACGCCGCTGCCCGAACTGGCGCGGCGGCAGAGCGCTGCAGAGAGTGCCTTTCGAAGCCTCGGGATCACCTTCAAGGTCTATGGCGACGACGAAGCGGGGGAGCGGATCATCCCGTTCGATATCATTCCGCGCGTGTTCTCGGCCGCCGAATGGGCGCGGCTATCGCTTGGCCTCGAACAACGGGTGCGCGCGATCAACCTGTTCATCGCTGACATCTACGGCCCGCGGCACATCCTCAAGGACCAGATCGTCCCCGCCGAGATCGTGCTGAGCAATTCGCAGTTCTGCATCCCGGCGGTCGGCGCGAGCCCCCCGCACGACATCTATGCTCACATCTGCGGGATCGACATCGTGCGCACGGGTCCCGACGACTTCTTCGTGCTCGAGGACAATGCCCGGACGCCGTCGGGCGTGTCCTACATGCTCGAAAATCGCGAGGCGATGCTGCGGCTGTGTCCCGAGCTGTTCGCGCGGGTCGCGGTCCAGCCGATCGACACCTACCCCGACCTGCTGCGCGCGACTTTGTTCTCGGTCGCGCCGCGCGGCGCCAGCGAACCGGTGTGCGTCGTCCTAACGCCGGGGCGGTACAATTCGGCTTTTTACGAACACAGCTTCCTGGCCGACAGCATGGGCATCGAGCTGGTCGAGGGCCGCGATCTCGAGGTCATGGACGACGTCGTGTGGATGCGGACGATCGAGGGACCGGTCCGCGTCGACGTCATCTACCGGCGCATCGACGATGCCTTTCTCGACCCGCTGACGTTCATCCCCGAAAGCAGCCTTGGGGTCGCCGGGCTGATGGCCGCCTACCGCGCCGGCAACGTGACCATCGTCAACGCACCCGGCACTGGGATCGCCGACGACAAGGCGATCTACAGCTTCATGCCCGAGATCGTCCGCTACTACATGGGCGAGGAACCCAAGCTGCCGAACGTCGAGACTTGGCGCTGCCGCGAGCCCGACGCACTTGCCTACACACTCGCCAATCTCGACCGGATGGTGGTCAAGCTCGTCGACGGATCGGGCGGCTACGGAATGCTCGTCGGGCCGACCGCGAGCAAGGCGGATATCGAGACCTTCCGTGCCGCGCTGATTGCCGAGCCCCACCGCTACATCGCCCAGCCGACGCTTGCACTGTCGACCGTTCCGACGCTCACCGCCGCCGGAGTTGCTCCGCGTCACGTCGATTTCCGGCCGTTCGTTCTCAGCGGTGCCGACCAGGTCACGATCGTTCCCGGGGGCCTCACGCGGGTTGCGCTCGAGGAAGGCTCGCTGGTCGTCAATTCCAGCCAGGGCGGCGGCACCAAGGACAGTCTGATCATCGCCCCGGCCGGGCCCCCGGAGGAGCAGCATGCTCTCCCGTACGGCGTCTAATCTCTACTGGATCGGCCGCTACATGGAGCGGGCCGAGTTCACGACCAGGCTGATCGAGGCGACGCTTCGCCTGAGTTCCCTGTCCTACGGGGCCGATGCGACCACCGCCGTGTGGGAAAGTGCGCTTGCGGTGGTCGGGCGCGGTCCGCCGCCGGGCGAGACCCCGTCGCCAGGTGCAACCGCGTTCAACGTTTGCCGCACGCTTGCGCTCGACGACGACAATCCCAACTCGGTGCGCGCGTCGCTCGCCAGTGCGCGCGACAATGCCCGTTCGGCGCGCAATGCGCTCACCGCCGAAGTGTGGGAAGCGATCAACCGTGCCTGGCTCGACATCCGCGACCGAACCAGTCCGGGCGGCGTCCAGGCGACCCTCAACCTGGTCGAGACGCTCAAAGCCAACAGCCGCGGCTTCGA
>JASLBJ010000013.1 GCA_030146725.1 Sphingomicrobium sp.
TCCGCCGCGACATCGCGTCGAACGATCCCAACTGGCTGCTGATCGAGACCGACGAGGACGAGTGAGGCTGTTCGCAAGGGCGCTTTCGCTCGCTTCCCTGAGCCTCGTCGCCGCTTGCGCGAGCGGGCCGACGCCCCCGCCCGAGGGGCCGCGCGTCGTCGTTGCGCCGGCTCCGCAGCCGCTTCCCCAGCCTGTGCCCGCGCCCCAGCCTGGTCCTGCGCCCTGGCCGGTCGCGCGGGCGCCGGTACCCGTACCCGTTGGACCGACGCCGCCGGATGCGCGGGCTGCCGGGTTCACGGTGGGCGCGCCAAAGATCTTGCCCGCTGCCGATGCATGGCGTGCGCTGGAGACGTTCCGGATCAGCTGCTCGTCAGCAGTCACCCGTCCGGACCGCTCGCGACTGACAATTCCGAGCGACTGGCGCCGCGTGTGTGCGGAAGCCGCAACGCTTGTGCCCGAGAATGCAGCAGGCTTCTTCTATCACCGCTTCGACTGGGTGCGGGTCGGCACCGGCGAGGCGTTCGCGACCGGCTATTACGAGCCCGAGATCGGCGGGTCGCGCGTGCCCGTGCCTGGAGCGGTGCCGATTTACCGCACGCCGCCGGACCTCATCCGCTGCACCCGGCCTGATGGCGGCACCGGGCGCGGACGGATCGGACCGGACGGACGGTGCACCTTGTATTTCACGCGCGGCCAGATCGAGGATGGCGCGCTTGCCGGACGCGGGCTGGAAATGGCGTATGCGACCGATCCGGTGGAGCTGTTCTTCCTCCAGATTCAGGGCTCGGGGCGGGTTCGGATGCCCGACGGAAGCATCCTGCGCATCGGCTACGATAATCAGAACGGTCGCGAATATGTCGCGATTGGGCGGTTGTTGCGCAACCGCGGCATCCTTCCCGAGGGCGGTGCGGGGATGCAGGACATCATCGGCTGGATGAAGGCCAACCCCGCTGCGGGCCGCTCGCTCATGCGCGAGAATCTGTCCTACATCTTCTTCAAGGAACTGAGCGGGGCGCCGCTTGGCTCCCTCGGCTTGCCGGTCACTGGCCGCTCGACCGTGGCCGTCGATCCATTGTTCGTGCCGTATGGCGCGCCGGTATTCCTGACGCTCGACCGACCCGAAGCCAACGGCCTGTGGGTCGCGCAGGATACCGGCGGGGCGATCAAGGGGCCGAACCGCTTCGACACCTTCTGGGGAGCGGGCGCCGAGGCCACCGCGATCGCCGGCGGAATGTCGGCCTCGGGCGAGGCGCTGATCCTGCTGCCGAGGGGCGTCGCTGCGCGTGCGCTCGCTCAACCCTGACGAGGCGGAGCTGTGGCGGCGGGTGACCGCAACCATCCGCCCGCTGTCGCGGGAGACGGCCGAAACTCCTGAGCCCTTGGCTCCTGAGCCGGTCGTGTGGGAGGCCGCGGCTGCGGCGCCGGTGTCCAGGCCGAAGCCGCGGACTGCGACTGCACGGGCAGCGCCGCCGCTTGCGCCGCCGAAGCCGCGCCCAGGCACGACGCTCGACGGCACCTGGGACCGCAAGCTGCGCTCAGGGGCGCTCGAGCCCGACCGGACGCTCGATCTGCACGGGATGAACCTCGAGGGCGCGTGGAGTGCGATCGACAATGCGCTCGAGCGGGCGATCGATGCTGGCGACCGGGTGCTGCTGCTGATCACCGGCCATGCGCGTCGCGGCGAGCCGCCGATCCTGCGCGGGCGGATCCGGGCCGCGGTACACGACTGGCTCGCCGCATCGCGGCACGCCGCGCGCATTGCCGCGGTGCGGGCTGCGCACCCGCGTCACGGTGGCGGCGGGAGCCTGTATATCGTGCTTCGCCGCCGCTGACGGACTCGATGGTTTCTTAACTATTCACATTTAGCGTTCCCTCGCGGGCACCCTGCCTGGCGGGAACTCGGTCGCAGGCGATGAAGGAAGGCACGGCCCAGAAGATCAGCAATGCGCTGCTGTCGGGCGCGGCAGGTTTCGCATCGTTTGTCTTCTCGCTCGTCGCGTTCCTGTTCATCACCGAATTGAATGGGCAAATCCTGGCGTCGATCACCGCCGGCGCGTTCTGTCTGCTGATCAGCTACATTGCGTCCGAGCGGCCCAACAGCGAGAGCGCACGAGCGCTTTCCGCGCTTGCCGAGCGGTTGCTTGCAGTCGAGGACGGCGACCTCGTCTCGCCCGCACCCGCGGTTGTGCGCAAGGCGATGCCCAAGCTCGCGGCGGCGGTCGACTCACTGTTCGCGCAAGTGCGTGCTTCGATCGAAAATGCGCACGCGCTTGGCCTCTACGATCCGGTCACCACGCTTCCCAACCGGCTTCACTTCCGCTCGCAAGCCGACAAGTTGCTGATGGCGGCGAATGGGGCGCCATCGGCGATGCTGTTCGTCGATCTCGATCGCTTCAAGCTGGTCAACGACAGCCTTGGCCATGCGCGCGGCGACCAGCTGCTGATCATGGTCGCTAACCGGCTGCGCGTGGTGGTCACGTCCGAGTTCCGGGACCAACTCGATCGGCGCCCGCTTCTTGCGCGGCTCGCGGGCGACGAGTTTACCCTGTTCTTCCCAAGGATTCCGTCGACCGCCGAGATCGAGCGGGTCGCCCGGCGGGTGACTCAGGCCGTGGCCGAGCCGTTCGAGCTTGGCGGGCACAGCGTCGACATCGGCGCATCGGTAGGATTGGCGATCTGTCCCGCGCATGGCTCCACGATCGAGACGCTGATGCGTGCGGCCGATATTGCGATGTACTGTGCCAAGTCGCGCGGTGGCGGGCAGCATTGCCTGTTCGACGATGCGCTTGCGGCCGAGCATCTGGAAAAGGTCGAGACCGAGCGCGCGCTGACCGAAGCGGTTCAGCGGGACGAGTTCCGGCTCGTGTTCCAGCCCCAGCTGAGCCTCGTCACCGGGGCGATCGCGGGCGCCGAGGCGCTGCTTCGCTGGGACCATCCGCGCGACGGCTTGCGCATGCCGGGCAGCTTCATCCCGGTTGCCGAGCGGACCGGAGTGATCGCTGACATCGGCGACTGGGTGATCGCCGAGGTCGCGTCGGTGCTTGGCACATGGCGGCGCGCGGGGCTGACCCGGAGGCTGGCGTTCAACATCAGTCCGCGCCAGCTCGAGCGGGCAGACTTCTTCGCGCGCCTGCGCGCGACCTTTGCCGAGCAGGGCGTGCCGCTGTCGCTGATCGAGCTCGAGTTCAATGAGAGTGCGGCAATGGACGTCAGTCCGGCTGTGTTGGCCGAGATCGCGGCGCTGAGAGGCGACGGAGCAACAATCGTGATCGACGATTTCGGAACCGGTTTCTCGAACATCGCCCGGCTCCGTTCGATGCCGCTCGACCGAGTGAAGCTCGACCCCTCGCTGATCGCCGAGATCGAGCATTGCGAGAAGGCGAGGGTGGTGGTGCAGGCCGTGATCCAGCTGATCCGCGGAGTCGATTGCGAGATCGTCGCCGAAGCGGTTGAGACGATTGCCCAGGCCGAAATCCTGCGCGCGATGGGCTGCCACGTGGTCCAGGGCTTCATTTTCGCGCGGCCGATGGCGGCGGACGATTATCTCGCCTGGGTCAGCAACGCGGAGCGCCCTTCGCTCAGGTCGATGGCCTAGAGTACCGAAGACGTGCCGCAGCGACAGGTTCACGGCGCTGTTGCGCGGCGTATTGACGCTTCCCAGGACGATCTCCTCGCCGCTGTCGCTGTCGTCGTCCTCGCCGAAGATTGTAACCCGGGTCAAACCAAGCGAGCCTGGCGCCGCGTGATCGAGCTGATGGGGGTGCAAGTGGGCGAGCGGCTTATCCGATTTGTGACGCTTCCCTCGCTGATCTGCTGCGCTGCAGCATGCGCGACCCCGCCGCTGCCTTCGCTTCCGACCGCATCGGTGCCTGCGAGCGCCGAGACGGTGGCGGTTGCGACCGCCAACGCCGACACCGCCGACGATCCGGCGATCTGGGCCGCGCCGCCGGGAACCATGGTCAACCTCGGCGGTCGCAGGCTCGGCGGCTTCATCGCCGGCACCGACAAGAAGGCCGGGCTGAATATCTACAGCCTTGACGGGGCGCTGCTGCAGTTCCTGCCCGATGCCCTACTCAACAACGTCGATCTGCGCGAGGCCAGTATCGGTGGCCGGATCCAGGTCATCCTCGGGGCGAGCGATCGTGGCCGGATGGGGGTTGCGCTCTATGCGTTCGATCCCGCCTCGGCCGACGCCGCCAATGCGGTCCGCCCGTTTGGTTTCATCCGCTCCGACGTGGTCGAGCCGTACGGGTTCTGCATGGGCAATTGGAACGGGTCGCTGCACGCGGTACTGGTGGCCAAGGATGGCGCGGTGCGGGTCTATCGCCTGGCGCTCGGGATCGCAGGCACCGGGACCGAGATCGCG
>JASLBJ010000180.1 GCA_030146725.1 Sphingomicrobium sp.
GTTGGGGACGACGAGGTCCTCGTCGAACACCATCCGCGCGCCGAGGCCGTCGCAGGCGGGGCAGGCGCCCTGGGGGGCGTTGAAGGAGAACAGGCGCGGCTCGATCTCGGCGATGGTGAAGCCGGAGACGGGGCAGGCGAACTTTTCGGAAAAGGTGATGCGGTTTGGGGGGGCGTTGTCGCCTTTCATTCCGCCGCTTTGAGGCTCGGGGGCGTCGGGCTGCGGGTCGGCGGGGTCGAGGTAGGCGAGGCCGTCGGCGAGCTTGAGGGCGGTTTCGAGGCTGTCGGCGAGGCGGGATTCGATGCCTTCGCGGATGGCGATGCGGTCGACGACGACTTCGATGTCGTGCTTGTACTTCTTGTCGAGCGCCGGGGCGTCCTCGATGGCGTGGAACTCGCCGTCGATGCGGACTCGGGTGAAGCCGGCCTTCTGCCACTCGGCCAGCTCCTTGCGATACTCGCCCTTGCGGCCGCGGACCACGGGCGCCAGGAGGTAGTGGCGGCTGCCTTCGGGCAGGGCCAGCGCGCGGTCGACCATCTGGCTGACCTGCTGGGCCTCGATCGGCAGGCCGGTCGCGGGAGAATAAGGGACTCCGACGCGCGCCCACAGCAGGCGCATATAGTCATAGATTTCGGTCACGGTGGCGACGGTCGAGCGCGGGTTGCGGCTGGTGGTCTTCTGCTCGATCGAGATCGCGGGCGAGAGGCCGTCGATATGCTCGACGTCGGGCTTCTGCATCATCTCGAGGAACTGGCGCGCGTAGGCCGAGAGCGATTCGACGTAGCGGCGCTGGCCTTCGGCATAGATGGTGTCGAAGGCGAGGCTCGACTTGCCCGAGCCCGAGAGGCCGGTGATGACTGTCAGGCTCTCGCGCGGGATGTCGACGTCGATGCCCTTGAGGTTGTGCTCGCGGGCACCCCGAACTTTTATATGAGTCAGCATACGGCAGGCCGATGCTTCTGGATATGAGTCAGCATACGGCAGGCCGATGCTTCTGGATATGTGTCAGCATACGGTTGACTTCGTTCCGTTTATGTTCTGATTTGCTACGCGAGCGCTGGCGTGGGGTCAACGCGAGTGCGGAACATGGGTTCGCACCTGCCGCTTTGCCAGTCGCAATAGCGCGGGCGAGGCGGTCATCGCATGTTGGAAGATCGCGGCACAAGGCAGCATCGGGAGCGGATGATCGGGGGATTGCACGGCAGGCTGGCGGTCGGAGTGGGGCTGGTAGCTGCGGCTGCGCTTGGCCTCGGCTTGGCCGTTGGTGGGCGCAGCGGCTTGCCAGCGGACGGCGATCCCGGCCGGGCAGCCGCTGGAGAGGCGCGGCGCGGTGCGCTGACCGTCGGGATCGCGCCGGCGGTGACCGATGTGGGGGTGAGCAGGGGGCGGGTGCCCGGGCGGCCGATCGTGGTCATCGATCCCGGGCACGGCGGGCGCGACCCGGGCGCAAGGTCGGTCTCGGGCGAAGTGGTCGAAAAGGATTTGACCCTCGCGCTTGCCCGCGACCTGCGCGACCGACTGGTCGACCGAGGACGAGTGCGGGTGGCGCTGACCCGCGAGGACGACCGTTTCCTCACGCTCGAGCAGCGCGCCGGGATCGCGCGGCAGCTTGGCGCGGCGATGTTCCTGTCGCTGCACATGGACAGCGCGCCCAACCCGCTCGCGCGCGGTGCAAGCGTCTACTCGCTGTCCGACGTGGCTTCGGACGCGGATGCTGCCCGGTTTGCGCATGCCGAGAACGGTCGGGAAGGGCTTGCGGCGGGCGGCGGCACCGTCCGGTCGATGCTTGGCGATCTTGCCCTGCGCGGCCGGATGACCGCTTCGGCCGAGCTTGCGGCGAGGATCGTGCGCAAGTCGGCGGGCCGGGTTGCGCTTCGTCCCGAGCCGCACCGCTTTGCCGACTTCCACGTGCTTCGGCGGGCGGAGACCGCGGCGGCCTTGTTCGAAGCGGGCTATGTCAGCAATGCCGACGACGAATTGGTGCTGCGCTCGCCCGGGCAGCGCGCCCGGACCGCCGCCGCGCTTGCCGAGACGATCGAGGCGCACGCCGCGGCACAGGTGGCTTCGCGCAACCAGCGCTGATCGTTTCGCTTTTCGTGCACCGTTGGAGCCGCTAGACGAACCTGGCAATGCAATCCGCCCAGACAGCACCGTCCAGTCCATCGATCCCGCGCCTCGTCGCCTTCAACCGGTGGGTGAACCGTAAGCTTGATCCGTTGTTCTCCCGCCGCTGGGTGCGCGGGCTGGCGTGGACGGGGTTTGCAGGGTTCCTGTTCTTTGCCGGCGTGTGGCTGTTCTTCTCCGCGGGGCTGCCCTCGTCGGAGAAGCTGATGTCCTATCAGCCGCCGCTTCCGACCAATGTTCGCGGCTACGGGGGCGACCCGGTCCAGACCTTTGCGCGCGAGCGGCGCGTCGAGCTTGCCTATGACGAATATCCGCCGCTTGTGCTCAACGCGTTCCTTGCGGCGGAGGACAAGACCTTCTTCAGCCATGGCGGGATCGACTATCCGGGGCTGGTCGGCGCGGTGGTCGATTTTACGCGCAAGTCGATCACCAGCGGCGATCGTGCGCGCGGCGGTTCGACCATCACCCAGCAGGTCGCGAAGGCGCTGCTGCAGGACTCTTCTTACTCGATCGGGCGCAAGATTCGCGAGGCGATCCTCGCTTTCCGGCTCGAAGCGACCCTGTCCAAGCAGCAGATCCTGGAATTGTATCTCAACCAGATCTTCCTCGGCCGAAACGCCTATGGCGTGCAGGCGGCGAGCCGCGCGTACTTCGACAAGGACGTGAGCGAGCTGACGCTGCCCGAGGCGGCCTATCTTGCGGTGCTGCCCAAGGCGCCGTCCAACTACGATCCGGTGCGGGCGACCAAGCGCGCCACCGACCGGCGCAACTACGTGCTGCGCGAGATGGAGAATAACGGCTTCATCGACGGCGCACAGCGCGCGACCGCGGCGGCGACTCCGCTCGGAACCATCCGCTACGGCAGCAATGAGAAGTTCAGCCAGCAGGGCGGCTATTACATGGAGGAGGTTCGCCGGATCCTGCTCAAGCAGTTCGGCGAAAAGGCCGAGGACGGGCCCAACAGCGTCTATGCCGGCGGCCTGTGGGTGCGCAGTTCGATGAACCCGGTGATGCAGGACGCGGCCGCGGAAGCCCTGCGCGAAGGCCTCGCCAAGTTCGACGGCGGGCGCGGGTGGCGCGACCTTGGCCTCAACGTCGATGTCGACGGCGACTGGGCGGGGGCGCTCGATCGCGCGCCGGTCGGCACCGGCTTTCCTGATTGGCGCAAAGCGGTGGTGCTGTCCAAGAGCGGCGGACAGGCGCGGATCGGCTTCACCAACGGATCGACCGGCACCCTTCCGGCATCGGCGGCGTCGCAGCCCAAGCGAAGCGTCGGCGGAAGTGCGTTCAGCCATCTCAAGCCGGGCATGATCATCATCGTCAAGAACGTGGCGGGCGACAGCTACGCGCTGCGGTCGATCCCGGAGATTGGCGGCGGGTTCGTCGCCGAGGAAGTGCGCACCGGCCGCGTGCTTGCGATGCAGGGCGGGTTCGACGTCATCGGGTCGAGCTACAACCGCGCGACCCAGGCGCTGCGCCAGCCGGGATCGGCGTTCAAGCCGGTGGTCTACCAGACCGCACTCGAGAACGGCATGACGCCGTCCTCGATCATCGTCGATTCGCCCTTCTGCGTGTGGCAGGGGGCGGGGCTCGGCAACAAATGCTTCGTCAATTTCGACCGCCGCTACTCGGGCCCCAAGACGATGCGCTGGGGGGTCGAGCAGTCGCGCAACCTGATGACCATTCGCGCCGCGTCGCAGACCGGAATGGCCAAGGTGATCGAGAACGCCAAGGAGCTCGGCGTCGGCGATTATCCCAATTATCTGTCGATCGCGCTCGGCGCCGGCGACACGACCGTACTCAAGCTGGTCAACGCCTATGCGATCCTGGCCAATCACGGACGAGCGCTCAAGCCGACGATCGTCGACCTGGTCCAGGACCGCACCGGCAAGGTGATCTATCGCGCCGACAGCCGCTGCCAGCTGATGGAGACGTGCAACGCGCCGGACTGGAACGGGCGGACGATGCCGCGGCCGCCGTCACGCGACCGGCAGATCCTCGATCCGCTCGCGTCGTTCCAGATGGTCCACATCCTGACCGGCGTGGTCGAGCGTGGCACCGCGACCGTGCTTCGCGATCTCGATCGACCATTGTTCGGCAAGACCGGGACCACCAGCGGCCCGACCAACGTGTGGTTCGTCGGCGGGTCGCCCGAGGTCGTTGCCGGCGTCTACCTTGGCTACGACCAGCCGCGCAGCATGGGCGGCTATGCCCAGGGCGGGCGGATC
>JASLBJ010000194.1 GCA_030146725.1 Sphingomicrobium sp.
TCACCCGCGGCTTGGTCAGCGCAACCAAGTCCCGCCAGTCCGCGGCCGGAGTTATTTGGGCAGTTGCGGTCACGAGCGTCATATAGGGCTTCCCGTCGCCCGGCGAAGGCCAGGGGACCTGATCGACTGAAATCGTCACCAAACTAGAGCCGGGCTCCCTCGCGAGCCAACAGCCCGCCAGAGGATCCCGGCCTGCCGGGCGGACGTAGACGTCAGTCCACCTTCGGCAGGGTCTCGAACTGGTGATAGGGCGGCGGGCTCGACAGCGTCCACTCTAGCGTCGTCGCGCCCTCGCCGGTAGGATTGTCCGGCTCCTTCCTGCCCGCCGCAAGCGACCAGAACAGGTTAACGAAGAACACGCCCATGCTGGCAATGGTGATCATGTAGCCGATGGTGGAGATCTGGTTCCAGCCGGCAAGCTCGGGCGAATAGTCCGGGATGCGCCGCGGCATTCCGTCGAGCCCGAGGAAATGCTGCGGCGCATCCCGGACTATTCACCCGAGCTTGCCGGCTGGAACCAGATCTCCACCATCGGCTACATGATCACCATCGCCAGCATGGGCGTGTTCTTCGTCAACCTGTTCTGGTCGCTTGCGGCGGGCAAGAAGGCGCCGGACAATCCGTGGGGCGAAGGCGCGACGACGCTCGAGTGGACGCTGTCGAGCCCGCCGCCCTATCACCAGTTCGAGACCCTGCCGAAGGTGGACTGACGTCTACGTCCACCCGGCAGGCCGGGGTCCTCTGGCGGGCAGTCGGTTGCTCGCTGGGGAGCCCGGCCTGAGTGGGATGACGATTACAGTCGATTAGGTCCCCTGGCCTTCGCCGGGCGACGGGAAGCCCTATATGACGCTCGTGACCGCAACTGCCCAAATGACTCCGGCCGCCGACTGGCGGGACCTGGTTGCGCTGACCAAGCCGCGGGTGATGAGCCTGGTGGTGTTCACCGGTTTGTGCGGAATGCTCAGTGCGCCGGTGTTGCCGCCGATCGTGCTCGGGTTCACGGCGATCCTGTGCATTGCGCTCGGCGCCGGCGCGGCGGGGGCGCTCAACCAATGGTACGAGGCCGATCTCGACGGGCAGATGCGGCGCACCGCGGGACGGCCGCTGCCGGCGGGGCGGCTCGATCCCGAGACCGCGCTGCAGTTCGGCGTGGGGCTGGCGGTGTTCTCCGTCGTCCTGATGGACCTGGCGGCCAATCACCTGGCCGCGGTGCTGCTTGCGGGCTCGATCCTGTTCTACGTGCTCGTCTATACCGTGTGGCTCAAGCGCCGGACCGCGCAGAACATCGTCGTCGGCGGAGCAGCTGGGGCGTTCCCGCCGTTGATCGGCTGGGCGGCGGCGATGGGCGAGACGAGCGCGTTGCCGTGGCTGCTGTTCGCGCTCATCTTCCTGTGGACTCCGCCGCATTTCTGGGCGCTGTCGCTGTTCGTGCGCTCGGATTATGCCGCGGCGAAGGTGCCGATGCTGCCGGTGACCGCCGGACTTGCAGCGACCCGGCTGCAGATTTTTCTCTACAGCCTGCCGATGGCCGCGGTCGCGGTTGCGCCGTGGGCGCTCGGGCTGACCGGCGCGATCTACGGGGTGGTTGCAGCGGCGCTGACGCTGGCCTTCCTGGTGCTCGCCGCGATGGTGTGGCGCAACCGGGCGACCGATCCTGCCGCGATGGTGCCCGAGAAGCGGCTGTTCGGCTTTTCGATATTGTATCTGTTCGTGTTGTTCGCGGCGCTGGTCGTCGACCGCTGGGTGCTGGCATGACGACGGGGGATGGCCCGGATGAGGTACGGGTGCGGCGGCAGCGCGAGCGGGCGCGGCTGCTGGCGTTGCTGCTTGGCGCCTTTGTGGTGCTGATGTTCCTGATCACCATCGCCAAGATCGGAATCAACAAGTGACCGCGAGCACCAAGATCGGGATCGACTCGTGACCGCGCTTGCCCAGCGCAACACGCGCACGGCGCTGAGCATGGCGCTGCTTGCGCTCGCCATGATCGGGCTCGCCTTCGCCTCGGTCCCGCTTTACCGTTTGTTCTGCCAGGTGACCGGCTTCGGGGGCACGCCGCTGCGGGCGGACAGCGCTCCGGGCGCGACGGCGGGAAACATCGGCGTGCGGTTCGACGCCAATATCGCCCCTGCCCTGCCGTGGCGGTTCGAGCCCGAGCAGAAGACGATCCGCATCCGCCCGGGCGAGCGCACCCAGATCGCCTATCGCGCGACTAACCTGACCGCCCGGACGACCACCGGAAGCGCGGTGTTCAACGTCACTCCGGCCAAGGCCGGGCAGTATTTCTCGAAGATCGAGTGCTTCTGCTTCACCGAACAGGTGCTCAAGGGCGGCGAGAGCGTGAGCATGCCGGTGAGCTTCTTCGTCGATCCAGCGATCCGTAACGATCCCGACGGCAAGGCGATCGACGAGATCACGCTCAGCTATACATTTTACCCGGTGGAAAGTGAGCGCTCGGGCGGCTAGAGCCGGCCGAGGGCAGAGATTAGGGACGCCGACCGACGATGGCTGGAACCAAGAACCACGACTATCACATCCTCGATCCCGATCCGTGGCCGATCATCGGCGCCTTTTCGGCGCTGGCGCTGACCGGCGGCGGCGTGATGTGGATGCACGGCAACCCCTATGGCAAGTTCATTGCGCTAGCCGGCCTGATCGCCGTGCTGGTGACGATGGCCAGCTGGTGGTCGAACACCATCAAGGAAGCCCATCAGGGGCACCATACGCCGGTGGTCCAGCTCCACCTGCGCTACGGGATGATCCTGTTCATCGCGTCGGAGGTGATGTTCTTCCTCGCCTGGTTCTGGGCGTTCTTCGATGCATCGCTGTTCCCGTCAGCGGTTGAAAGCGTCGGCGGCGTATGGCCGCCCAAGGGGGTCGAGACGCTCGATCCCTGGGGCTTCCCATTGCTCAACACGTTGATCCTGCTGTGCTCGGGAACGACGGTGACCTGGGCTCACCACAGCGTGATCCACGGTGACCGGCATGGGCTCAAGCTCGGCCTGCTGCTGACGGTCATCCTCGGAGTCGTGTTCAGCTTCGTCCAGGCGTACGAGTACATGCACGCGCCGTTCGCGTTCAAAGGCAATATCTACGGCGCGACCTTCTTCATGGCGACGGGCTTCCACGGCTTCCACGTGCTCGTCGGCACCATCTTCCTGGCCGTCTGCCTGTGGCGTGCCAACAAGGGCGACTTCACCCCACGCCAGCATTTCGGCTTCGAGGCCGCTGCCTGGTACTGGCATTTCGTCGACGTGGTGTGGCTGTTCCTGTTCGTGTCGGTCTATGTCTGGGGCGGCTGGGGCGCGGCGGTCCACGGCTGATGCAGGCCAGCCAGTGAGCGAGGGCTGCAGGTGAACACACCTGGGCCGCTCGCTGCGGCGCTTCGCGGAGCCTGCCCCAGGTGCGGCGAGCGGACGCTGTTCGGCGGAATGTTGCGGTTCGCGGGCCGGTGCGGCAAGTGCAGCCTCGACTTCGATGGGTTCAACGTCGGTGACGGGCCGGCCGCCTTCCTGATCCTGATCGTCGGGGCGCTGCTGACGATCGGCGCAATCACGCTCGAGCTTGCCGCCGAGCCGCCGTTCGCGGTGCATCTGCTGTGGATTCCGGTCGGCGCCGCGCTGACGATCGCCGGGCTGCGGTTCGGCAAGGCACTGCTGCTTGCCCTCGAGTATCGCCACCGTGCCCGCGAGGGACGCATTCAGCCATGAGCCGCCGCCACCTATGAGCCGCCGCCTGCCGATCATTCCGACGATCATCGTCGCGCTTGCGGTCGCAACCATGATCGGGCTGGGCCTGTGGCAGATCGGGCGCGCGCGTGAGAAAGAGGCGGTCATCGCGCGCTACGCCGCGGCGCGCACGCTGCCGCCGATCAGCTTTCCGGCAATGCCGATCGCATCCGACCGCCTGCCACTGTTCCGCCATGCGACCGGGCTGTGCGCGCAGCCCGGCGGGCGTCGGCTCGCGCCCGGGCAGAACCGCGGCGGTGAGCCGGGCTATGTCCACATCGTCGACTGCCGCACGGCTGCCGGAGGTCCCGGGATGAGCGTCCAGCTTGGCTGGTCGAAGAACCCGCAGGCGCCGATTAACTGGGCTGGCGGGCTGGTCAGCGGGGTCATTGCCCCCGACAGCCGGAGCGGGATGCGGCTGGTTGCGGCAAGCCCTCCGCCGGGTCTCCAGCAGAGTGCAGAGCCATCGGTGAGCACGATTCCCAACAATCACCGGTCCTATGCGGTGCAATGGTTCCTGTTCGCGGGGCTCGCGCTGCTGATCTATCTGCTTGCCGCACGCCAGCGGCTGAAGGCCAAAGCGTGACCCGGCTAACCACCCTCGCCAACGGCCTGCGGGTCGTCAGTCACCCGATGCCGGGGCTGGAGACCGCTGCGGTTGGCCTGTTCGCCGACAGCGGCTCGCGCCACGAGGAGGCCCGGGTCAACGGCCTTGCGCATCTCTACGAGCACATGGTGTTCAAGGGCGCGGGCGGCCGTTCGGCGCGCGAGATCAGCGAGGCGATCGAGGACGTCGGCGGCGATCTTAACGCCTGCACCGAGCGCGACTCGACGAGCTTTTCGGCCTCGGTCATGGGCGAGCATGTCGGGCTTGCCGTCGAGCTGATCGCAGGCATGATCCTTCGGCCGCACTTCACCGCGCCCGAGCTGGAACGCGAAAAAGAGGTCGTGCTGCAGGAGCTTGCCGAGGCGTGCGATACGCCTTCGGACATCATCTTCGACGAGCTGTGGGCGACTGCCTATGGCGACCAGCCGCTTGGCCGGTCGATCCTCGGCAGCAAGACGAGCATCA
>JASLBJ010000018.1 GCA_030146725.1 Sphingomicrobium sp.
CGCGGGGTCGGAAGCGTCGATCACGGCAAGGCTGAGCAAGGCGCCGCCAAGCGGGCGTACGACCGAGTGCACCGCATCCCACGCACTGTCGACCCAGGCGATCTTGTCGGCCAGGAACTCGGCCACCGCGCCCGTTCCGGCAATCCCGATCACCCACGGATTGGCCAGCGCCTCGAGCGCCTGCAGCTGCTCGGGCAGCCCGATCCAGCCGAACTTCATCGCCAGCCCGGTGACGAACGTCACCAGGTACAATCGCCACCCGGCCAGCAGGCTGAGCGAGGAGGCGAGGGCGATCAGCTCGACAGTGTCCACTAGAAGACCTCGAACAGCCCCGCCGCACCCATTCCGCCGCCGACGCACATGGTGACGACCACGTAGCGGGCCCCGCGCTTTTTGCCCTCGATCAGCGCATGGCCGGTCAGCCGCGCGCCGCTCATGCCGTACGGGTGGCCGATCGAGATTGCGCCGCCGTTGACGTTGAGGATCTCGTCGTCGATCCCGAGCTTCTGCTGGCAGTAGAGCACCTGCACCGCGAACGCCTCGTTGAGCTCCCACAGGCCGATGTCGTCGATCCCGAGGCCGAAACGCTTGAGCAGCTGCGGCACCGCGAATACCGGCCCGATGCCCATTTCGTCGGGCTCGGTCCCGGCGACCGCCATGCCGACATAGCGGCCAAGCGGCTCGAGCCCGCGCTGCTCGGCAAGCTTCGAGTCCATCACGACCGACACCGAAGCCCCGTCCGAAAGCTGGCTGGCATTGCCCGCGGTGATCAATTTCTCGGGCCCGCGCACCGGCTCGAGCTTGGCCAGGTTCTCCATCGTCGTCTCGGGCCGATTGCCCTCGTCCTTGGTGATCGTCACCTCGTGCATCGACACTTCGCCGCTGGCCTTGTCCTTGACCCCCATGCGCGCGGTCACCGGCACGATCTCGTCGTCGAATGCGCCATTGGCCTGCGCTGCGGCGGTGCGCTGCTGCGAGCGGAGTGCATAAGCGTCGCACTGCTCGCGAGTGATCGAATAGCGATTGCCGACGACCTCGGCGGTGTCGATCATCGGCATGTAGACGCCGTTGTGCATGCTCAGCAGCTCGGGGTCCGACCCGAGGCGCATGTCGCCGGTCTGGACCAGGCTGATGCTCTCGACGCCGCCGGCGACGACGACGTCCATGCGGTCGACGATCACCTGCTTGGCAGCGGTCGCGATGGCCATCAGCCCCGAGGCGCACTGGCGATCGAGCGACATTCCGGCGACCGTCACCGGCAGTCCGGCGCGCAATGCGGCGGTGCGGCCGATGGTCGTCTGCACACCCTGCTGGAGCGCGGCGCCCATGATCACGTCGTCGATCTCGCTCGGGTCGAGCCGCGCCCGCTCGACCGCCGCGCGGATCGGGTGCGCGGCGAGCGTCGGCGAGGGGGTGGCATTGAACGCACCGCGATAGGCACGGCCGATCGGGGTCCGCGCGGTGGAGACGATCACTGCGTCGCGAGTGGACATTCTTCTCTCCTCAAATGAACATCAGGCCAAGCCATTCGGCGATCAGCGCGGGCTTGTCCTCGCCCTCGATTTCGACCGTCACCGTGTGGCGCATCAGCACCTGCCCGGGCACTTTCTCCTCTACCGAGTCAAGCCGGAAGCGGCCGCGAACGCGCTTGCCGCTACGGACCGGGGCAATGAAGCGCACGCGCTCGAAACCGTAATTCACCGCCATCCGCAGGCTGTCCGGCAAGACCATCGATTCGGCCGCCATCCGCGACAGCAGCGAGAGCGTGAGGAAGCCGTGCGCGATCGTTCCCCCGAACGGAGTCTGTGCTGCCGCGGCGGGATCGACGTGGATGAACTGGCGGTCCTCGGTCGCATCGGCAAATGCATCGATCCGCGCCTGGTCGACAGTCAGCCAGTCGGACACGCCGACCTCCTGGCCAATGCGCTTGGCGATCGCGTCGAGCGTGGCAACAGGCATCAGAACGGTCCCATCAGAGCGGCGGCATCAAAGCGGCGCCGGCGGGGCAGGGAGCTCGGCCGCGCGAACGAGCTGGAGCTGCTGGGCGGCTAGGCGCTCGATCAGCGCGCGGACCACCGCCGAGCGGTCGAGGGCGATGCGGTTGTTGTCGCGCGCACTGTCATCGAACACCAGTTCGTAAGCGATCGTTTCCGACGCGACCCCGGTCAGCGCGCACCGCACCAGGCTGCAGCCCTTCTGCCCCTCGACCGCGCCCGCCGCAGCGGCTTCGATCCGGTCGAGGTCGGCCGGCGGCTCGGCGCCCTTGACGGCGAAATGGATCGTCAATCGCCGGCTCGTCGCCTGGGCAAGGTTGTGGATCTCGCGCTCGAGCAATTTGGTGTTGGCCATCACCAATTGCTCTCCGGTGAGCGAGCGCAGCCGGGTCGTCTTGAGGCCGATCCGCTCGACCGTGCCCGTGCTCTGGTCGTAGCGGATCAGGTCGCCCTTGCGGAACGGACGGTCGAACAGGATCGCAAGCGCCGCGAACAAATCCGAGAAAATGCCCTGCGCGGCGAGCCCGATGGCGATACCGCCAATCCCCAGCCCGGCGACCAGTGCTGTGACGTTGACCCCGAGATTGTCGAGGATCAGGATGCCCGCGACCGCGAACAGCGCAACGCTGACCAGCACGCGGATGATCGAGGTCGCATTGGCAAGCGTGCTCTCGCCATTGTCGGCCGCCGTCTTGCGATGGACGAGCGCAAGGATCAGCTCGCGCGCCCACACGGCCCCCTGGAGCGCGCAGGCGATGGTGAAGCCGACATCGACCAGCCGGCCGATCCGCTCGGGCGGCCCGGCAAAAGTGCGCACGATGGCGAGCGCGGCCAGGATCATGAAGGCGAGGCTGGTCTTCGCCAGTACGCGACCGATGACCGCCTGCCACCGGCGGCAGTCGGGATCGGCGGTCATCAGCCGCTGCCCGACCGCGCGCAGCACCAGCATCACCGCGACCAGCACCAGCGCGACGATGATCCCGAACAGCAACGCTTCGCTGTTGAGCCGAAGCCAGGCGAGGAACGCCTCCAGTCTGTTCGACGGACTTTGCATGGCGGCGGTCATGGCGGCAGCGGGAGGGCTGATCAAGCCACCGCTTCGGCGGCCTCGCGCACCTGCTCGAGCCCGGCGGTCTCGGCGGCCTGGATTGCCGCTTCCGCGACCGCTGCGGGCTTCGGCCGGGGCTTGCGCCGCTTGCGCCCGCCGAGAAAGGCGAGCAGCCCGACTTCGGACGAGGACAGCCATTTGCGGGCGCGAGGCCGTTCCATGCCGTCGAGCGGGTCGCGCGGCGCCTCGCGCGCAACCTCGATCAGCTTCGGATGGACATAGGACTTGCGGCTGATCGCGGGCGTGTTGCCAAGCGCTTCGGCGACCGGTTCGAGCACCGTCTTGAGGCTGATCCGCTTGTTCTCCTCGGCCTCGAGCATTGCATCGAAGGCGATCACGCTCGCGCCCCAGGTGCGGAAGTTCTTGGCGGTGAAATCGCCGCCGGTCGCTTCCTTGATATACTCGTTCACGTCCGCCGAAGTGATCGGGCAGGCCTCGCCATCCTCGTCGAGATACTGGAACAGGTTCTGCCCCGGCAGCTCGTGGCAGCGGCCGACGATGCGCTTGAGGTTGGTATCGGTGACCGGCACCTCGTGGACGATGCCGTGCTTGCCCTTGAACCGCATGGTCAGCTTGCTGCCCTTCTGCTGGACGTGGCGCGACCGCAGCGTCGTTGCGCCATAGCTCTTGTTGTCCTTGGCATATTGCTCGTTGCCGACGCGCAGATATTGCGTGTCGAGCAGCCGCACGACCGCCGCCAGCACGGTGTCGCGGGCAAGCTTGCGACCCTTGAGGTCGGCCGCGACCTTCCGCCGCAGCTTGGGCAAGGCAGCGCCGAACTCGAGCGTGCCAAGATATTTCTTCTTGTCCCGCCGCGCCCGGAACGCGTCGTTATACCGGTACTGCTTGCGCCCGCGCGCATCGACGCCGGTCGCCTGCAGATGGCCTCTGGCATCCTTGCAGAACCAGGCGTTCTGATACGCCGGCGGAAGCGCGATGGCGTTGAGCCGGTCGATCGTCTCGCGATCCTCGATGCGCTCGCCCTTCTCGTCGAAGTAGGCCCAGTAGCGGTCCTCCATGCGCTCGCGCGTGAAGCCCGGCTCGGAATCGCTGCTGTGCCGCAGCGAGATGCGCTTTTCCTGATCCATTCGGCTCGTTAAGCGAGCCGCGCAGGCGGATGTTCCTGAAAGGAACGCGATGAAAACTGAAGACGCACATGTCTTGATCATGGCGACCAGCGGCTTCGAGGAATCCGAGCTGTTCGGTCCGCGCGCATTGCTGCTCGAGCGCGGCGCGACGGTGACGCTCGCATCTCCTTCGCTCACGCCGATCCAGGCGACCGTCCGCGACGATCCGGGCCGCACCATCCGCCCCGACCTCCTCATCGAAGTTGCAGCAGCCGAGAACTTCGACGCGCTGATCCTGCCCGGCGGCGTGATCAACCCCGATGCACTGCGGACGAATGGAGCGGCAATCGCGCTGATCCGCGCCTTCGCCGAAGCCGGCAAGCCAGTCGCCGCGATCTGCCACGGCCCGTGGCTGCTGGTCGAAGCCGACCTGCTGCGCGGCCGCCGAGCGACCGCCTGGCCGGCAATTCGCACCGATCTGCGCAATGCCGGGGCCGAGATCGTCGACGAGGCCGCAGTCGTCGACGGCAACATCCTCACCAGCCGCAGCCCCGAGGATGTACCGGCCTTCACCGACTCCCTGATCGCGATGATTGAGGCACGCTAACCGGCTGCTAATCATTTGCTGCCATCATCGCCGAATGGACGATGACGCTATTGTTTCGCGGACTTGGCCCGACTGGCAGGATTGGCTCGATTGGCAGGACTGGATCGTGCGCATCGGGCCGGCGGCGCTGCTGGCCGCTGCGATCGGCTTTGCAGTCGCGCAGCTTGGGTCGGTGATGCTCGCGCCGGCATTTGCGGCCGGCGGCTTCGTCGCTGCCTATAACTTCCTGTCGTGCGAGCCCGCTGAGGCGGATCTTGCGGTCCGTCCGTTCGATCCGGCGCCGCTCGCGTTCGGTTCCGATCCCGTGGCGCCTGCCATGACGCCCGGGGATCAGCCCCGCCTGGTGCAGCAACACGTCGGCACCGTGCCTGCCTCTGTATCCCCGCTGAGCGGCGCGCTAGCCGCGCTGCGCCGCTCCTTGCACCAGGGCGCGTCTTCGTAACATCGCTTACTCCGCCAGGGTAAGCGCCTCGACCGTCAGCGTCAGCGACCCGTCAGTTTCGCTCACCGCCGGGCCGGTGAGCGCGATGCTGGCAACGATCTGCCCGGCAAGCGCGAACTCATGCTCCTCGAGTCCATCCGTCAGCCGGGCAAGGACGCCCGCGCAGTCCTGGCCGACGATCCGCAGCGTCATTGCGTGCCGCTCGCCCTCGAACGTCAAGGAATGCCAATCGGTCGAGCGAAAATCGACGAGCAAAATCCTATCAGCCGGCTGGTCTGTCCGAGCCAATATGGCGCGCAGCAGGCCGGTGCCCGCCCGCGACATCGCGAGCGGCCTCATTGCGCCTCTTCCAGGAACGCCCGGACTCGTGAGATTGTCCGCTCACGGGGCTCGCGCCCTCTGCGCAGATCGAATACAAAGCGAGGATCCCCGACGGCCTCGCGTCCGAACCGGGTCGGAGGCGTATCGCTCCGGTTAAGAAATTTTTCTACGTCCCTAAGCAAGTGCACGGTTAATTCCTTTACTTCAGTGCGACTCGGCTGCACATTCTTTCCCAACGCAAGTCCTACTTGTCTAGGCACTTGCCTATAAGTTAAAGGTGATTAATGGATCCCGACCCGCGTCGAATGATCGAGCGGCTATGCATCGATCGCGGCGAGGACTTTGCCGGCCTGTCGCGAATGCTTGGCCGTAATCCCGCCTATATTC
>JASLBJ010000036.1 GCA_030146725.1 Sphingomicrobium sp.
GCGGTCCGGCTTGCAAGCGACCTCGCCGGCCACCCCCGAGCCGTGCTGATAACCTGGGTTTGAACGAAATCGCTTGGATAATGCCCTGTTCCCCTTTACATCGTTGGGCAGGGCCGGGCCCGCGCTACCCACGCAAGCGAAAGCGCAACCCGTCTTCTACCCCCGACGCAATCGGCCGTTCGCTCGCGCTAAGGCTTCAAAGCGCAGACCGGAACGAGAGGGTCAGAGCCGCTCCCCCGGTCATGCCGGGTGCGCTGCGCTGCTCCGCCGAGACAAAGGGGATTTCTCTGCTTTGAGAGGTTCTGATTTGATCAACAATCGGCAACAGGGCAATCGCAGGCGCGGTCGTGGAGGCCAGCGGCCCCCGAACATGAGCGGTGGCGGCGGCGGACGCAGCGATGGCAATCGCCAGGACAACCGCCAGCGCGGCAATGCGGCGCAACTGCTCGAAAAGTACAAGAGCATGGCCCGCGACATGCAACTCGCCGGCGACCGCGTGCAGACTGAATATTACCTTCAGTTCGCCGATCATTATTACCGCGTCCTCGGCGAAAGCCGCGCCCGCTACGACGAGCAGCGGCGCGCGCGCGGCGAGGATCCCGACGACGACGACAATGACGACGAGATGATGGACGGCGACGACAGCCAGTCCGACAACCGCGACGATGGCCGCGACGAGCAGCCGCGCTTCGAACGCCAGGACCGTACCGAACGGCAGGACCGCCGCCCCGACCGCAACGACCGCCCGGAGCGCAACGAGCGCCCGGAGCGCAACGAGCGTCCAGAGCGCAATGAGCGTCCCGAGCGGACCGAACGTCCTGAGCGAGCCGAACGCCCCGAGCGCCCGGAACGGGCCGAGCGCCCGCGCCGTGTCGCCCGCGAGGACGGCTCGGCCGACGATCGCCCGCAGCGGACCAACAACATCGAACGCCCGGCTCCGGTCGGCGAAAGCATCGCCTTCGACGTGCTTCCCCCCGCCATCGGCCGCGACGTCCCCGACAGTGCCGGTGCCGACGGCCTCGACGAAGCGCCCAAGCCGCGCCGCCGGGTCCGCCGTCCGCGCGTCACCGAAGGCGAAGGCGAGACCGCTCCAGCCGCCTGACCTTCGAGCCAACCCGCAACTGTTGCGCGTGATCAACATCGCGCGTCACAGTTGTCGGGTCGGCCACCGCTAGTTGACCTCAAGGATATAATGTAACACGGTGCGCTCCGACCTGGACGGAGGGCTGTAATGCGTGTGTCTTTCTGGCTGTGCTCGGCGCTCGCCGCCGCCTCGCCGCTCTCCGCCCAACCCGTGCCGCAGATGGTGCTCGCACCGTCATCGACCGCACAGGGCGATGTCTCGGTAACGATCTACAACAACAATCGCGCACTGGTCGAAGACCGCCGCCAGATGGACCTTCCGGCCGGCCGCAGCCGCCAGGAGTTCCGCGACGTCTCGGCGCAGATCGAGCCGGCGACCGTAAGCCTCACGGGCCGCGGCATCGGCATCATCGAGCAGAACTTCGACTTCGACCTGCTGTCGCCCTCCGCGCTGATGCAAAAGGCCGTCGGCCAGACCGTCACCATCATCCGCACCAACCCCGGCACGGGCGCCGAAACCCGCGAGCGTGCGCGGATCCTCGCGGTCAACGGCGGGGTCGTGATGCAGATCGGCGACCGCATCGAGGTGCTCCGCGACGACGGCATCCCTGCGCGAGTGATCTTCGACAAGGTGCCCGAGACGTTGCGCCCGCGACCGACCTTGTCGGTCACCCTCGACGCTGCCGGCGGTGGTCGCCGGCCCGTAACCCTGACCTATTTGACTCCGGGCCTCGCCTGGGCCGCGGACTATGTCGCCTTGTTCGATGAGGCCAACAACCGGATGGATGTCCAGGGCTGGATCACGCTGACCAACAACAGCGGCACGCCGTATGTGAACGCCTCGACCCTGCTCGTCGCCGGGTCGGTCGGCAGCGCACGCGGCGGCTACGACGAATATGGCGGCCGCTATCCGCCTCCGCCCCCGCCACCGCCGCCACCACCGGGCGACCTGCGCCGCGCCGGCACCGAGACCGCGCGGCGCGAGCGCCTCGGCGACTTCTACCTTTATCCGCTGCCGGAGCGTACGACGATCGCCGACAAGCAGACCAAGCAGGTCAGCTTCCTCGACGTCAGCGGTGCCCCGGCGCAGCGCGGCTACGAATTCCGCAACGGCTGGCTGTCGACCGCCGACCAACCTTTGAGCGTCAACAGCGTGCTGCGCTTCTCGAGCAGCCGCAACGCCGGTCTTGGCGATGCGCTGCCCGCGGGCACCGTCCGGGTCTATCAACGCGACGCCCGCGGCAATCCGCAGTTCGTCGGCGAGCACCGCATCGGCCACACGCCGATGGGCTCGGACATCGGGCTCGCCACCGGCCAGGCGTTCGACGTCAAGGTGCGCCCGATCGTCGACAGCCGCAGCCGCATCGACTCGGGCGAGTGGCAGCGCACCGCCCGCTTCCGCATCCGCAATCCCGACGGCAGCCAGACCGGCGGCGAGATGGAGGTCCAGCAAAGCTATTGGCGAACGCAAATGCGCTATGTCGTCAGCAACGCCAGCCCCCGCCCCGTCACCGTCGATCTCGTCCAGTCAGGGCTCTCGTGGGATACCCGCGTCAGCCAGGAAAGCCTGCGGTCGGAGAAGCTCAGCGCCGACGAGGTTCGCTGGCGCGTTCCTGTCCCGGCCAATGGCGAGGCGATCGTCACCGCGACTTTCGACACGCGTTACTAGCCATGCGCGCGGCCGTCCTGCTGCTCGCCCTGGGCGCTGCGGCGCAGGCGAGCGCGCAGGCGATCGTCGCGTCGCCGGCGCCGGACCGCGTGGCGGTGACCGTCTATCGCGATCCCGACCGCGGGCTGCGGCCGCTCAACCTTTCCTGGCTAGGGGGCTATGCGCTGGTCAGCGAAACGCGGCGAGTGAGCCTTCCAGCGGGATCGAGCGAGCTGCGCTTCGAAGGCGTGACGCAAGGCATCGTGCCGCAAAGCGCGATCGTCACCGGCCTTGGCCAGGCGGTGCTCGAGAAGAACCGCGATACCCGGCTGCTGTCGCCGGGTGCTCTGCTCAACGCCTACCTTGGCGAGCGCCTGACGCTGCGCCGAACATCGCGGGCGACCGGCGCCGTGCGCGAACAGGACGCAATCGTCCGCGCGACTGCCGACGGCGTCGTCCTGCAGACCGAACAAGGCTTCGAAGCCCTTCGCTGCACCGGACTCAATGAGACGCTGGTCGCCCCGGCCGTACCCGCTGACCTCTCGGCCAAGCCGACCCTCTCGGTGCGCGTGCGCAGCCCCGGGCCGGTCACCCGCGACGTGACCCTGTCCTACATCAGCAACAATTTCGACTGGCAGGCGGACTATATCGGCGACCTATCCGCCGACGGCCGTACCCTGCAGCTATTCGGCTGGATGACGCTTGCCAACGGCGACGAGACCGGCCTTGCCGACGCCGCTACCCAGGCGGTCGCCGGCAAGCTCAACCGCGAGCGTGTCTGGGTGCCGCAGGGCGAGGCGCGGCCGATCACGCTCAATTGCTGGCCGAGCGGCACCACCAGTAGCGACCTACCCTCGCCGATCACCGCTCTTGCGGAGGAGATCGTAGTCACCGGTTCGCGGGTCAGCGCCGCGATGGCACCTCCGCCGCCACCTCCACCACCGCCCTCACCGGAGCGCGACGGAGACGTCATGGCGCAGCAGGAACGGCTCGGTGACGTGCGCCTCTACCGGGTGCCGATCAGCGTCACCGTCGCCGCCCGATCGCAAAAGCAGATCGCCCTGCTACGGCAGCCGCGGGTCAGAATCGAAAACCTGCTCAAGCTGCGGCTAGCGCCCGGGCAGGACTATGACGGCTGGCTCGAACGCACCCTGGTCACGCGCAACCGCAGCTCGGACGGCCTCGGACTGCCGCTCCCCGCGGGCAAGTTCGTCCTGTTCGGCAATCGCGAGGGTCGGCGCATCCTGCTTGGAGAGGGCCGCATCGACGACCACACCATCGGTGAAAAGGTCGAGATTTCCGTCGCGACCTCGACCGGCGTGCGAGCAAGGCAGCGCCCCTATGCCGGACCGGACGGGCTCGGCGGACAGCTGCTCGAACTCACCAGCGACCTGCCTCGCGACCAGATCGTCGAAATCGAGCTGCCGCTGTCCGCACGTACGGCGCGTGGCGGCTCCTTGGTCCAGCGCGACGGCTACATGCTGTGGCGCATCAGGGTCCCGGCCAACGGCAGCAGGACCCTTCGCTATCGCTCCTGATCGATCGCGCGCGGCCGGTGCTGCTCGTCGAGCGCGACAAAGGTGAACAAGCCTTCGGTGACCTTGACCTCGGTTGCGCCGCGGTCGCGATGCGCGACGACCTCGATCCGTACTTTCATCGAGGTTCGTCCGACATGCTCGACTGTCGCAAACACGGAGATGAGATCGCGCAGGTTGATCGGCGCAATGAACTCCATCCGCTCGATCGCCACCGTCGCCACCGGCCCATCGGCGCGGCGCGAGGCGACGATGCCCGCGGCGATGTCCATTTGGCCGAGCACCCAGCCGCCGAAGATATGCCCGTTCGCGTTGATATCGCCGGGTCCTGGCACGACTCGCAGGATCGGCACGCGCTCGAGATTGGTCATTCGCCATCCTTTGCAGACTTGCGGGTCGCCTCATCATCATGCCCGCTGCTTGCGCTGAGGAAGGTCAGCGTCATCAAAGCGGTCCCGAGCAGAACCGTCAGCCCCACTCCGAGCGCGGTCGCGATCAGCATGTGCAGGTGGAAACCCTCGTCACCGCGCGCGACCAGCCCCACTGCAAGCGCTGCAACTACCACCGCAAGCAGCGCCATCCAGCGCATGATTCGGCCAAAGCGCCGAAACATCGACAGCCGCGGGCTGGGGATCGGGTCGGGGCTTGGCATCGGGCTCCTTTGGCGTTGCCCACTGGGACTCGCAAGGCTTGAGGAGTATCGCAGGGGCACAGCTGTACGACTCGCAGGAGGGCTTGAGGCCATGACGATTGCGGCAATCCTCAAGGACAAGGGCAGCGAGGTCGCAACCATCGCCGGTGACGAGCCGGTCAGCAGCGCGGTTGCGACGCTCGGCCAGCGGCGAATCGGTGCGCTTCCGGTACTCGACCGCGGCGAAGTGGTCGGCATCATCTCAGAGCGCGATGTCATCTATTGCCTGCGCAGCCACGGCCCCGAGGTGCTCGGCTGGCCGGTGTCGCGGGTGATGACCGCGCCGGCGATCACTGCCGATCCCGCAACGCCAGTGCTGTCGGCGCTGGCACTGATGACCAAACGGCGCATCCGCCACCTGCCGGTCTTGGCCGAGGGGTCTCTGATCGGGATCATCTCCATCGGCGATCTGGTCAAGCACCGGATGGAGCGGATCGAGGCCGAAGCCGAAGCGATGCGCGCCTACATTCAGGGCGCTTGATCTGGGTTCGTACCGAAAAATAGTTTGGATCAAGGCGTTGAAAGGGGTTGAAGCCGGCGAACTTGGGGCTATTTAGCCATCCAGCGAGCGGGACTTCGGTTCGGCAAGCGTCACCGAGACGGCCAATGCAACAAAATTGCAAAAAGCCATTGACGTGATTTGGAGGTGCCCATATATGCCCCTCCAGCAGCGGCGGCGGCCTAATGGGTCGGCCACCGTTTCGCGCCTCTTCTTAGTCGGTACGACCGATACCCGGATAGCACCGGGAGATGAGACGCGCGGCTCTTTGACATTGTTGGTTTAGATGAAGGGACATGTGGGCGGCGGCCCGGTCTCCGATAACCTCCGGGTATCGGTCGATCGGTTAAATTCAAGCCGTTCCTTAATGTGACTTCCGTTCCGGCTTGCCGGTGCGGGACGAACAAATGTCCTCATACGCAAACACACCAGTTTGTATATTTGTGCAGGAACGGCTCCCGGAGATGCCGGCCTGGTTCTCGGGTTTTCCCCCGAGGCCATGTCGTACATCAACTTGAGAGTTTGATTCTGGCTCAGAACGAACGCTGGCGGCATGCCTAACACATGCAAGTCGAACGAGACCTTCGGGTCTAGTGGCGCACGGGTGCGTAACGCGTGGGAATCTGCCCTTAGGTTCGGAATAAC
>JASLBJ010000072.1 GCA_030146725.1 Sphingomicrobium sp.
GCACTGCCCGCCTGCGAGCGCGCGGCGCCCGATCCGCGCGGTGTCGATCGCGATGAAACGCTGCTGACGGTGACCGCGACCGGGCGCGCCGATACCCGGCCCGACGAGGCGCGGCTGCAGCTTGGCGTGCAGTCGGTGGCAACGGCCTCGGGCGAGGCTAGCCGGCTGAACCGCGAGAAGATGGCGCGGGTCACGGCGGCGCTGTCGCGGCTCGGAGTCAAGCCCGACGAGCTGCAGACGCGCAACCTGTCGCTGCAGCGGGTCGACTATGGCCCGGACAAGGGCAAGTTCCGCGCCGACAATGTGGTCGAGGTCAAGCTCAGCGACATGAGCAAGGTTGGCGAGGCGGTGACTTCGGCGACCGAGGCGGGTGCGAACGTGCTGTCCGGGCCGGATCTGCGGGTCTCCGACCGCGAGGCGGCGAGCCGCTCGGCCTACGCCGCGGCCTATCAGGCGGCACGCGCGCGAGCCGAGGCCTATGCCACGGCCGCGGACCTCAGGATCGGGCGCGTGCTCGGAATCTACGATGGCGGCGAGCAGGGGGTGCCCCCGGGGTACCCGCCGCCGCCGCCGGTGATGCGCTCGAGCCAGGTCAGCGCAGAGTCCGGCGCGGCACCGTTCAACCCGGGGATCAACAGCACCGAAGTGCGTGTGCGGGTCGATTTCGCGCTCGAGCCCTGATCAGGCGAGGGCGCTAGCCTAGGCGAAGGCGGGCGCGGCCTTTAGCAGCTGATAGGCTTCGATGACTTCGCCGAGGCGCTTTTCGTGGGACCGGTCGCCGCCGTTGCGGTCGGGGTGGTAGCGGCGGACCAGGCTCGAGTAGCGCTGGCGCAAGGCGGTTCGGTCGACGTCCTCGGCAAGCCCGAGGACCGAGAGGGCGCGGCGCTGCGGCGAGGAGAAGCGCGAGGTCGATGGCGCGTCCTGGCGGCCGCCGCGGAAGCGCGCGGCGATGGCGTCGAGCGGATCGGTGAAGTCGCTCCACGGCGGCGCGGGGTCGGTGCCGAGGCTGGCAAAGGCGCGGGTCGAGCGGTCCCAGCCGTGGAGGGGCGACTGGGCGTCGGAAATCTCGTCGGGGGTCATGCCTTCGAAGTAGTTGTAGCGGCTGTTGTGCTGGCGGACATGGTCGAGGCACAGCAGGCGCCATTGGCCGGGTCCGTCGAAGTCGGACGGCTGGACCGGCGCGCGATACTCACCCGCCTCGCAGCAGCCGGGGACTGCGCAGCGATCCGCCGCTCCTTCGACCCGGCCATGCATTCTCGTATTCCGCGACGCCACGCTCTTTCTCGCTTGCCAAGCCGGCCTATATAGGCGGCATGAACGCCCCTGCCATCGGCCCGGTCGCAACCGAAATGCTCCGCCGGCTGGATGCGGCACTCGCTCCGTCGCAAGTGACGCTGGTCGATGACAGCGAGCAGCATCGCGGGCACGGCGGCTACAACGCGCAAGGCGGCGAGAGCCACTTCAGCCTCGCGATCGAGAGCGCCGCCTTTGCCGGCAAGTCGCGGGTCGAGCGTCAGCGGCTGGTATACAGGGCATTGGGCGAGCTGATGGACGAACGCGTCCATGCGCTGGCGATAAAGGCGAGGGCTCCGGGGGAATGACCAACGACAATCCGCTGCTGATGAGCCTGGCGCCGGTCAGCCATGACCTTGGCGGGTTCAAGGTCCACCGAACGCTGCCGCACAAGCAGCGGACGATGGTCGGGCCGTTCATCTTCTTCGACCAGATGGGGCCGTCCCGGCTGACCGCCGGCGAGGGGATCGACGTTCGGCCGCATCCGCATATCAACCTGGCGACGGTGACCTATCTGTTCGACGGCGCGATCGACCATCGCGATTCGCTCGGGACGTGCCAGCGGATCGAGCCGGGAGCGGTCAATCTGATGACCGCGGGTCGCGGGATCAGCCATTCGGAGCGCTCACCGGGCGATGAGCGCAGCGGCGGGGCGATGCTCGACGGGATCCAGACCTGGCTTGCGCTGCCGCAGGCGCGCGAGGAGGTCGATGCGGCGTTCGAGCATGTGCCCGCGGCAAGCCTGCCGGTGGTCGAGGGCGACAAGGTGCGGCTGCACCTGATCATGGGCGAGGCCTATGGCGCGGCCTCGCCGGTGACCCAGCATTCGCCGACGCTCTATGCCGCGATCGAGCTGCAGCCGGGCGCTGCGCTGGAGATCGCGCGCGAGGTCGACGAGCGGGCGCTGTATTTGCTGAGCGGCGATGCGACGGCAGACGGGTATCCGCTACAGGTGCAGCATCTGGCGCTTCTGGCGCCGGGGCACCGGCCGGTGCTTCGGACGGAGCGTGGGGCGCGGCTGATGCTGTGTGGCGGGGCGCCGATGGACGGGCCGCGGCACGTGTGGTGGAATTTCGTCTCCTCGAGCCGCGAGCGAATCGCCGAGGCGAAGCGGGCGTGGACCGCGGGTGAATTTGCCTTGCCGCCCGACGATTCCGGCGAGTGGATCCCGATCCCGGACGTGCCGAAGACCGTCAGTTACCCATGACGGCGTTTCGCCGGGTTGCGCTGAAGACCGGCGTGACGTTGAATGTGGCGCTCGCCGGGCGCGAGGATGGGCCGGCGGTAATCCTGCTGCACGGGTTTCCCGAGTCGCATCGCACATGGCGGGAAGTGGCGCCGTTGCTCGAGCGGTTCCGGCTGGTGATGCCCGACCAGCGCGGGTTTGCGGGATCCGACCGGCCGCAGGAGGTCGAGGCCTATGCCGCCGACACGGTGGTCGCGGATGTGTTCGCGCTTGCCGACGCCCTCGGGATCGAGCGGTTCGCGCTGGTCGGGCACGACTGGGGCGGGGCGATCGCCTGGGCGGCGGCGTTGCGCGGCGATCCGCGGCTGGAGCGGCTGGGAATCGTCAACGCGCCGCATCCGGTCATCTTCCAGAAGAGCCTGATCGAGGATTCCGACCAGCGCGCGGCCTCGCAATATATGACCGCGTTCCGCGTGCCGGGGTTCGAGCAGGCGATCGAAGCGATGGGCTATGAGGCATTCTTCGAGAAAAGCTTCGGCGGGCATGTCGACCTGGCCATCATCCCCGAGATGGAGCGGCGGCAATATATCGCCGACTGGTCGCAGCCGGGCGCGATGAACGCGATGCTCAACTGGTACCGCGCGTCGAAAGTGGTGGTTCCGCCGCCCGGGATCACCGTTCCGCTGCCCGACCTGCTGCTGCGCGCTTTCCCGAAGGTGCCGGTGCCGACGCTGGTCGTGTGGGGGATGGAGGACAAGGCGTTGCTGCCCGTCCAGCTCGAGGGGCTGGACGCGCTGGTGCCCGATCTGACGGTAGTCCGCGTTCCTGGAGCTGGGCATTTCGTCCCGTGGGAAGCGCCCGAGCCGGTGGCCGACGCGCTTCTGGGGTTCCTCGGGTGAGGCCACCCGGCTAAGCGCCCGGGCATGGCCACTCCAGCGCGTTCCCGTTCCCGTTCCGCCGCCCGCCTTGCGGCGGTGCAGGCGCTCTACCAGCTCGAGATGGAGCAGGTGCCGATGGCGCGGCTGCTTCGCGAGTTCCACGAGCATCGGCTTGGAGCGACCATCGAGGATGACGAATATATCGAGGCCGAGCGGGATTTCTTCGACGACGTGGTTGCCGGGGTCGGTTTTCGGAAGGCCGAAGTGGACGCGCTGATCGCCGCCAAGCTGGCGAAGGGGTGGAGCCTCGAGCGGCTCGACAAGGCGATGCGCGCGATCCTGCGCGCGGGCACCTATGAGCTGATCGCCCGCGCCGATGTTCCGGTGGCCTCGGTGATCAGCGAATATGTCGATGTCGCCCACGCCTTTTTCGACAAGCGCGAAAGCGGGTTCGTCAACGGGCTGCTCGACGCGATCGCCAAGGATGCGCGGCAGGTGCCCGCGAAGGCCTGATGCGCGAAACGGATGCAAT
>JASLBJ010000078.1 GCA_030146725.1 Sphingomicrobium sp.
CCGAGGCCCTGCTCGCCGAGGCGGGCTAGCCGCTCAGCCGAGCGCTTCGCCGACGATTGCCTCGGCGCGGGCGAACAGCTGCGGGTCGATGACGGCGCCCGCCGCCGCAGCATTCTCGACCACCTGCTCGGGCCGCGAGGCACCGATGATCGCCGAGGCGATGTTCGGCTCGCGCAACACCCAGGCGAGCGCAAACTGGGGCAGGGTAAGCCCGGCCTCGGCCGCGACCGGCTTGAGTTCCTGCACTGCTGTCAGGACGCTCGGCTTCATCAGCCGGTCCATGAACCCGCCCATTTCGTCGCTGGCGGCCCGCGTGCCTGACGGCGGCGCGCGATTTGGGTCGTATTTGCCGCTGAGCACGCCTTGTCCGAGCGGCGACCAGACAATCTGCGATATGCCGTTGGCAGCGCAGACCGGGATCACGTCCTTCTCGGGCTCGCGCCAGACAAGCGAATATTGCGGCTGGCTCGAAACGAACTTGGCTATTCCGCCAAGGTCAAGCGCAGCCTGGATGCGTTCGGCCGGCCATTCGGAGAAGCCGATATAACGCACCCTGCCGCTGTCGACGGCACGAGTCAGCGCCGCCATGGTTTCCTCGAGCGGCGTGTCCCAGTCGTAGCGATGACACTGGTAGAGGTCGATGACGTCGGTCTGCAGCCGTTCAAGCGACGCATCGAGCTGCTTCTCGACCTGAGCCGCCGACAATCCACGGTCGGCATCGCTCATCGGGAAAAAGAGCTTTGTCGCTAGAATGTAGCTGTCCCGCGGCCGCGCCTTGAGTGCTTCTCCGAGGAAGGTCTCGGCGGCCCCGCGGCCATAGACGTTGGCGGTATCGATGAAATTGATCCCGGCGTCGAACGCCGCGTCAAGGCACGCGCGCGCAGCATCGACTTCGACGCCCACGCCATAGGTCAGCCATGAGCCGAGCGACACTTCGGAAATTTCAAGCGCACTGTCGCCGAGTCTGCGGTATTTCATCGATGAGCCTCCTAGTGACACGCTCAACCGGTTACCGTGATCCCCGTTCCCAGGGCCATTGCCTGCCTCGGGGCCGCGACCTAGACGCAGCGTCTCGGGGAACGGTAGTGCAACAATCATCACATTTGGGCCGTCGCGCGCTGTTCTTCTGGGCCGGCTGCGCACTGATCAGTCTTGGCGTGATCCTTCACCTGCCGATGCTCGCCCACGCTCATGCGATGGGCAACCAGCTCGCCGGGATGGCGATGGACCCGGGAATGTATCTCGGCATGCTGGCGATCGGGGTCGGCGCGGTGCTCTCCTGCTGGGGAGCGCTGCCGGCCAAACGCGCGCCTCATGGCGACGAGGCAACCACCAATTTCGAAGCGCCGGATTCAACGCCGCTCAACCGCTGGCACGCCTCGGTCATCATGGTCCTCATCCTCGCGCTGATCATCGACGTGATGAAGCCGGCGACGCTCGGCTTCGTCCTTCCAGGGCTGTCCCGCGAATACGGCATCGAGCGCTCGACCGCGGCGCTGCTGCCGCTGGTAGCGCTGACCGGGACGACGGTCGGATCGTTTCTGTGGGGTTGGCTGGCCGATATTTACGGCCGCCGCGTGTCGATCATGCTGTCGACGATCCTGTTCGTCTCGACCTCGATCTGCGGGGCGATGCCGGATTTCGAATGGAACCTGCTGATGTGTTTCCTGATGGGCTGCTCGGCGGGCGGGATGCTCCCGGTGGTCTACACCCTGCTCGCCGAGATCATGCCGCCGCGGCATCGCAGCTGGGTGCTCGTCCTGGTGGGAGGAACCGGGCTCGTCGGCGGGTATCTAGCGGCGAGCGGCGCAGCTCATCAGTTCGAGCCGGAGTTCGGCTGGCGCGTGCTGTGGCTCCAGGGCTTCCCGACCGGGCTGCTGCTGCTCGCTCTCTCCCGCTTCATTCCTGAATCGCCCCGCTTCCTCGCCGAGCAAGGACGCGTTCGCGATCTTTCCCGAATGGCGACACGCTTCGGCATCGTCCGCCGCGATCGGGAAGAGGCTCAGGCTGCGCCCGTCGGCAGCCGCGTTCGCCTGACCGCCGCATTGACCGTCGCTGCGCTGTCGTGGAGTTTCGTCAACTTCGGGCTGCTGCTGTGGCTGCCGCTCGACCTTCAGGAACGAGGCTACAGCTCGGAGCTTGCAAGCGGCATCCTCGCCAGTTCGTCGCTGCTCGCATTGCCGACGATCATGGCTGCGGCCTGGCTCTACAGCCGCTGGAGCAGCAAGTGGACGCTGGTCCTGACCGTGCTGCTGACCCTTGGCGGCCTGGCCGGCGCGCTGCTGCCTGCCGAGCAGCTGAGTTCGCCACCGATGCTGATCGCCGTAATCGCCATGCTGATCGTCGGGACGAACGGAACGATCGCCGTGCTGCTGCCCTACACGGCGGAAAATTACCCGCTCGGGACGCGTGGGCGAGCCACCGGGCTCATTGCCGGCAGCAGCAAATTCGGGGGGGTCACCGTCCAGCTGCTCGCGCTGGGTGGGCTGATCCCGACGCTTGGCGGGGCGGCGCTGGCGCTGCTGCTGCCGACTGCCGCATCGGCCGGGCTGATCGCCTGGGCAGGACGCGAGACCCGCGGCCGCACGCTTCGCGAACTCGAACACGGGGCATAGAAAAACCCGGGCGAAGCGGATGCTTCGCCCGGGCTGATCTTACTCCCTTGTAAAGGAGCGCTGCGGCTTAGCCGCGCTCGCCAACGCTCGGCATTGGCGGCGGCGGCGGCGGGGGCGGCGGCGGCGGGCACATGTCCGTCGCCATGATCACCGACCCGTCGGGGCAGGTCTGGGTAGCCGGAGCCATCGGCGCCGGGGGCGGCGGCGGCGGGGGCGGGGGCGGCGGCGGAGCAGCCGAGGCGAAGTTGAAGATCAGGCTCGCCAGCAGGCTGTGCGACTGGAAACGATCGCGGGTGCCCGTCGTGAAAGATCCCCCATCGAACGGTTCAGTGCCGGAGAAGTCAAGACGACCCGTGCGGAAGTAGCGGTACTTCAGGCCCGCATCGATGTTCTCGGACAGGGGCGAGCGAACACCGGCGATGAGCTGGTAAGCCCACGCGCTGTCACGTTCACCGAGCGACTTGACTCGAGCGCGACCGAAACCGGCGCCGGCATAAGCGCCGAAGCCGCCGTCGTCACCGCCGATGTCGAACAGCGCGTTACCCATCAGCGATAGTACGCTGACACGTCCGTCAATATCGAGGTCGTCGCCGGTAATGATCTCACCGGTCTCGTCCTCAATCGCATCCAGAAGATCCTGGTCGAGTTCAAGTCGGTCCGCCTTGGCGCGCTTGTAGCCGAGCTCACCCTCAATGCGGAACGCACCGAGATCAAAGCCGGCAATCGCGTCGACATCATAGCCGCGCTTGAAATCGATTTGGGCGATGTTGCTGTTCGGAACGTCGGGGATGGTCGGATCATTGTAATTGACCGAGCCGTTGAGGTCGACGTCACGGGGGAACAGAATACCCCCTTCGACTCCGAAATAGCCCGAGCCGTCGCGAGCGGCCGCCGGTGAGGCGATCGCTGCCGCGGCTGCGGCTGCTAGTAGATACTTGCGCATATTGTAGTTCCCTTCTTGCGCTGATTGGCGCCACGGAAACCTGTTGAGGGTGGGGAAGTTGCACTTGGGCGAAGCGCGATAAGTAATCGGCGCTAAACCTGGTGCAAAACCGCCACAGTCACATGCGCGGTGCTTGACATCAGTTTCGATAAACAACCCTCTGAAGCCGTAGACTTTTTTGATCTCCCGCGTCCCGACAACCCTGGCGAACTGGCAATGGCAGAAAAAATTACTTCAGATCAGTTTTTGTCGTCCGCGCTCATTGCGCAGGGTCCGCGGGCGCTGGCCTATCGCAAACGTGAGGGAACTGACCCGACGCTGCTGTTCCTGCCCGGCTACGCGTCGGACATGGACGGCGCAAAGGCCCTCGCAGTCGATGCGTTCGCTGCAGAACAGGGGATCCGCTGCGTGCGGTTCGATTATTCCGGAACGGGATCCTCGCCCGGCCGCTTCGAGGACTCGAGCCTCGCGACCTGGATCGAGGATGCCGCAGCAGTGGTTGGCCAACTGGTGCCGGGCCCAGTGGTCGTGATCGGTTCGTCGATGGGCGCCTGGATTGCGCTTCACCTCGCGCTGCGTTTCCCAGGTCAGGTCGTCGGACTGGTCGGCATCGCAGCTGCGCCGGACTTCACTGACTGGGGCTTCTCCGATGACCAGCGACACACGCTCGAGCGCGACGGCTCGTACCAGCGGCCCGGCACTCAGGCGGGCGACGGGCAACTGACGACCCTGCGATTCTGGCGATCAGGCCAGAGCCTTCGGCTGCTGGGCAGCCCGATCAACATAAGGTGCCCCGTTCGGCTGATTCACGGTGACGCGGACGATAGCGTTCCTGTCGCCGTCGCGCATCGACTGCAGGAGCAGCTGCGTTCATCCGATGTCCAGTTGACCTTATTACAGGGTGGCGGACACCGGCTCTCGGAGCCGCATGAGATCGCCGCGATCCTCGATATACTTGCCGCTTTGCTGGAGACCGTCCGATGATCCTGCTGCTCGCCGGCGCCCTGGCCGCCGCTTCGGCCTGCCCCCCGGGGAGCGGAGCCGACGCCCTGATCTGCCGGGCGCTCGAGGCAAGCAGCGCCGGACGTGCCGAACAATCCGCGCTCGCATTCGAGCAGGCGGCCGCAGCCACGCCGGCAACCGACCCCGCACGAGCCCGAATGCTCGCAGCGGCAGGCAATATGTGGATCGCCGCTGACCAGCCCGGCAAAGCCGCTGCAGCGCTCGACGGTGCGCTCGCCGGTCATGCATTGCAGGCCGAGCAACGCGGCGAAGCGCAACTCGACCGGGCCCGCGCCGCCGAGGCGCAAGGCGATCTCAAGACCGCACGGGCAAGGATTACCGAGGCGCTGACGACGGTGTCGGCCGATCCGTTCGCCTGGTACTTCTCGGCAGCGCTCGCGATCCGCGAGAATGACGTTGCAACGGCGCAGCGCGCCATCGACCGGGCTTTGATCCTTGCACCCGGCGATCCCACGATCCTGTTCGAGGCCGGCCATGTTGCCGATCTCGCCGGCGACAGCGCCAAGGCGCGCGGATACTGGACCCGCGCCGCAGCAGCCGACCCGACCGGGCCGAGCGGCCGGGCCGCGCGAAAAGCGATCGAGCTATTGGGTGTTCAGCCGACGGTGAAATCTGTCGGTGGAGCGACTAGATAGCATCAATGCGATTTCTCCATACCATGCTGCGGGTCTCGGACCCCGACGCCACCATCCGCTTCTTCAACCTGCTCGGGCTCGAGCAGCGCCGACGCAAGGAGGTACCACAAGGGCGCTTCACCCTGATTTTCCTCGGCGCTCCTGGCGACGAAGGCGGGGAGGTCGAACTCACGCACAATTGGGACGAGAGCAGTTATGCCGGCGGCCGCAACTTCGGCCATTTGGCCTTTCTCGTCGACGACATCTACGCGACCTGCGCTCGTTTGCGCGAAGCCGGCGTGACGATCAGCCGGCCGCCGCGCGACGGCCATATGGCGTTCGTCCGAAGTCCGGACGCAATCTCGATCGAGCTGCTCCAGAAAGGCGACGCGCTGCCGCCGGCGGAACCCTGGTCATCGATGCCCAACACGGGCGAGTGGTAATGCTTGAAATCGTTCCTGTGCCGGCCTTCAGCGACAATTACATCTGGCTGGTGCACGACGGGGCGAGCGGCGAGACAGCGGTGGTCGATCCCGGCGATGCCACCCCAGCACTGTCCGAAGCCGGCCGACGCGGCTGGACGATCGGGCAGGTCTGGAACACGCACTGGCATCCTGATCACACCGGCGGCAATCTGGCGGTCAAGGCGGCAACCGGCTGCACGATCAGCGGACCTGGAACAAGCGCGATTCCCGGCCGCGATGTCGCAATCGGGCAAGGCAGCGCGATCCGGATCGGAGGCCATTCCGCCCGCGTGATCGAGGTCCCGGGACATACACTCGATCATGTCGCCTTGCTGTTCGACGATGCGGGCGTTGCGTTTGTCGGAGACACGCTGTTCGCAATGGGCTGCGGGCGGCTGTTCGAGGGCACGGCCGAGCAGATGTACGGCTCGCTTGCCGCGCTTAGCGCCTTGCCCGACAGCACGGCGCTCTACTGCGCGCACGAGTATACGCTGTCCAACGCCCGCTTCGCCGAACGGGCAGAGCCGGACAATGCCGCCATCGCCGCAAGGCATTCGGCAGTGCGCGCACTTCGGGAGGACGGCAGGATTACCTTGCCGACGACCGTCGCGCTCGAGCGCGCCACCAACCCCTTTGTTCGCGCGGCCGATGCCGCCGAGCTCGCGCGGCTGCGCGCGGACAAAGACAGCTTTCGTTAAGCCTCGCTGGCGTTCAAGTGTTGCAACTGCCCTCGAGGAGATTCGAAATGCGGTCTATGATTCTCTCGGTTGCGGCGGCAGCGCTCGTCGGGTGTGCGGCGCAGCCGGTTGCCCCAATGCGCACGGCCCAGGCGCAGCAGCGGCTTGATCAACTGATCGTGGGCAAGGTCGCGGGCGCACCGTTGAGCTGCCTGTCCAGTCATCGCGCCAAGGACATGATCATCATCGACGACGAGACCATCGCTTTCCGTCAGGGAAGCGGACAGACCTACGTCAATCATCTACAGGGCGGCGGATGCCCGCTTGCGGGTGGTTTCAATACGTTGGTTACCCGCTCGTCTGGCGGACTCGGGCTGTGCCGCGGCGAGATCGCCCAGGTCGCCGACCTCCAGAGCGGGTTTACGGTGGGCAGTTGCGTGCTTGGCGACTTCATCCCCTACGGCCGCCCGCGGGCCTGATACGCTACTTCCTGTAGAGGGCTTCCAGGCGCTCGCCATAAGCTGCCTTGAGCACATGGCGCCGGATCTTCATGGACGGGGTCAGCTGCTCGTTCTCGACACTGAACGGCGCATCGGCGACGACGAAGCGGCGCACCTTCTCGACTGCTGAAAGATCGGCGTTTACGCGGTCGACGGCCTTGGTCAGCTGCTGCTGTACGTTGGCGTCGTCGGCGATGTCGGCCTCGGGAACGATCAGGCCGACGAGATACGGCCGGCGGTCTCCATGAACCATCGCCTGGGCGATTTCGGGCTGCAGCGTCAGCATTCCCTCGACCCGCTGGGGCGACACATTGTCGCCCTTGTCGTTTACGATCAGGTCCTTCTTGCGGTCGGTGATGACGATCCGTCCGCGGTCATCGAAATGGCCGACATCACCCGTCGCGAGCCAGCCGTCTGCAAGCACGCGCGCAGTCTCTTCCGGCTGGCGCCAGTAGCCGTGCATGACGAGCTCGCCGCGAACGAGGATTTCGCCGTCGTCGGCGAAGCGCACCTCGGTGTTGAGCAGCGGCGGACCCACAGTGTCCATGCGCACGCCGCCGCGCAGGCGGTTGCAACTGATCACCGGTCCCGACTCCGTCTGGCCGTAGCCCTGCATGATCGGGAGACCCAGCGAGTGGAAGAATAGCCCCACTTCGGGATTGAGCGGCGCGCCCCCCGAGACCATCGCCTTGATCCGCCCTCCGAACCGCCCCTTGACCTTGCGCCGGAGTGTCAGCGCGAGGAAGCCGTCCATCGGCAGGTTCCAGGGTCGGAAGCGACCTTCGTGACGATCGGCCCCGATCGCCAGCGCGCGCTTGAGCAGGTAATTGGACACAGCCCCGCTCTTCTCGAGCGTCTTGAGGATGCGCGCACGAAGCATGTCGAACAGCCGTGGAACCACGACCATCAGCGTCGGGCGGACTTCCTCGATGTTGGTGGAGAGCTTCTCAAGGCTTTCGGCATAATAGATCTGGGCGCCGAGCCCGATCGGGAAATACTGCCCACCCGAATGCTCGTAGGCATGGCTCGCGGGAAGGAAGGAGAGAAATATCTCGTCGTCCCAGCCGAAGTCCTCGGAGATGATGTCGGTGCAGCCCGCGACATTGTGGAGAATGGCGCCGTGGTGCTGCTGGACCCCGCGCGGCGCACCGCCGGTGCCGCTGGTATAGATGATGCAGGCGAGATCGTTGCGGCCGATCGTCGCGAGCCGCGTGTCGAGTTCGGCCATGCCGGGTTCGCCGGCGATGAGGTCGGACCAATGGTGAACCGCCGCCTGCTCGGTCGGCTGGCCGGTGCGGATCTCGTCGATGCCGATGATGTGGCGGCATTCGCTGGAGGTGAGCACAGCCGGGATCAGGGACTTGGCGAGCTTCTGGGTCGAGACGATGACTGCGCGCGCGCCGCTGTTGCCGAGAATGTGGCTGTGATCGCGAGTGGTGTTCGTCGTGTAGGTCGGGACCGTGACGCAGCCCGCGGCCATGATCCCAAGGTCAGCGATCAGCCACTCGGGGCGGTTCTCGCTGACCAGCATCACCCTTTCGCCTGGGGCGAGGCCGATGCGCTTGAGGCTTTCGGCGAGGGCGGCGACCTGCCGCGCGGCTTCGGTCCAGCTGACCGGCTGCCACTTGCCGTCGCGCTTGGCCCACAGGAACGGCGCGTCGCCTTTTTCACGCGCGCGGGTCAGGAACATCGCGACGAGGTTGGGGAAGTGCTCGAGTTGCCGCGCCATAACTACTCGCTGACCGCCGTGCCTTCGCTGCGCGGATCGGCGGCGCCGGACCAGCGGCCGTTGGTCCACTCGATCGCATTGGCCTTGAAGCCTGGTTCGCGGAGCTGGACGTTGTGGCCGAGCGATTGCAGTGCGAGCACCATATGCTGCGGGGTCCTGCCTGCTTCCAGAAACAGGATTTCGCCCGGAGCGTAGAGGACGGGGAGGGCGATCGCCTCCTGCGCCGGGAGGTTCCAGTCGATGACGCCGATGATCGCCTTGGCGACCTGGGCGATGATCGTCGCGCCGCCTGCTGCTCCGACCGCCAGGCGGACTCGGCCGTCGGGACCGTAGACGATGGTCGGGCTCATCGAGCTGCGCGGGCGCTTGCCGCCTTGCACCCGGTTGGCGACCAGCTGGTTGTCGATCCGGGGGACGATGCTGAAGTCGGTCAGTTCGTTGTTGAGGTAGTAGCCGTTGGTCATCAGCCCCGAGCCGAATGCGCTTTCGATGGTCGAGGTGAGCGAGGCGACATGGCCCCAGCGGTCAGTGGCGACAAAGTGCGATGTGCCCGCTTCCTCAGCGTGGAGCCCGGCGGTGACCCGCGGGGCGCCGGCCGGATTGCCGGCCGCGACGCTGGCCATGCGCCGGTCGGGGGCGATCAGGGCCGAGCGGGCGGCGAGGTAGCCGGGGTCGAGCAGTCCGGCGACGGGAACGGGGACGAAGTCGGGATCGGCGAGGAAGCGCTCGCGGTCGGCGAAGGCGAGGCGCATCGATTCGGCGAGCAGATGGTAGCTGGCGGGGGAGTTCGGGCCGAGGCGGGCGAGATCGAAGCGCTCAAGCTGCTTGAGGATTGCGAACACGGTGGTGCCGCCTGAGGAGGGTGGGCCCATGCCGCAGATGCGGTGAGCCCGGTAGGTGCCGCAGACCGGGGTACGTTCCTTCGCGTCATAGGAGGCGAGGTCGCCCAACGCCATCTGCGAAGCGTTACGGGGCGCGCCGTTGACGGCGGCGACGATCGCCTGCGCATTCGGGCCGACGTAGAAGCTGTCGGGGCCGCGCACGGCGAGCTGTTCGAGGAAGGTCGCAAGCGCCGGGTTGCGGACGATTGTCCCGACCGGCCTGGGCGTGCCTGCGGACGTGAAGAAGAGTTCGCGGGCTGCGGGAGAGAGGCCGGCGGTTTCGCGCGAACGGGCCAGTGCGCCGTGCAGGCGCGGGGTGATCGCGAAGCCGTCGCGGGCGAGGCGGATCGCGGGGGCGAACAGGCGCGCCCAGGTGAGGCGGCCGTGATCGGCATGGGCGCGGGCCATCAGGCGGATGTTGCCGGGGACTCCGACGCTTTTGCCGCCAGGGATCGCCTCGCGGATCGGGAGCTGTATCTCGCCCCGGTAGAACCAGAACGCGCCGGCAGCCGCGGGTGCGGTCTCGCGGCCGTCATAGCTGTCGGGCGTGCCGTCCCCGTTCTCGTAGAGGAGGAAGCCGCCGCCGCCGATGCCCGAGCTTTGCGGCTCGACGACGGTCAGCGCGAGCAGGGTGGCGAAGGCGGCGTCGGCCGCGCTGCCGCCCGCGCGCAGGATCTCGGCGCCTGCTTCGGCGGCTCGCGGATCGGCAGCGCTGACCATTCCTGTCCCGAGCGAAGACGAGGGGCGGGGAATGCTTGTCGGAGGCGCGGCGCCGGCGGTCGCGCAACTTGCGACGCCGAACGCGGTCAACAGGATCAGGAGACGCCGAACCATTGGCGCGTGGCTACTCGGTCCCTACCGCCTGGGCAATGCTGGTGAAGCCGGCCTGCTTCAGCCGCGCCGCGAGGCCGTCGCCGATGCGGCGGGCGATCCCGGGGCCGTGGTAGATCATCGCGCTGTACAGCTGGACGAGGCTCGCGCCGGCGCGGATGCGCTGCCAGGCGTCATCGGCCGACGCGATCCCGCCGACCCCGATCAGCGGGATCGTGCCGTCGCTCGCGCGGCGGAAGCGGCGCAGCGCGTCGAGCGCGAGCGGGGCGAGCGGCTTGCCTGAGAGGCCACCGAGCTCGTCGGCGAAGCGCGATTTGAGCGGCGGGCGCGTGATCGTGGTGTTGGCGACGATCAGCGCGTCGATGCCGTTGTCGAGCGCGGCGCGGACGATCCGCTCGGGGTCCTCGTCGGCGAGGTCGGGGGCGACCTTGAGGAACACCGGCGGGCCGTCGATGCTGCGGGCGCTGCGGATCTCCTGCAGCAGTTCCTCGAGCGCGCCGCCGTCCTGCAGGCTGCGCAGGCCCGGCGTGTTGGGCGAGCTGATGTTAATGGTGAGATAGTCGGCGACCGCGGACATTGCGCGGACGCCGGACGCATAGTCGGCGATGCGGTCCTGGCTGTCCTTGTTGGCGCCGATGTTGACTCCGATCGGGCCGCGGCGGCGGCA
>JASLBJ010000117.1 GCA_030146725.1 Sphingomicrobium sp.
CTGCTGCACGACCAGCTGCCCGAGCTACTGGTGGAACGCCGACCGCTTCCTCGGCCCGGCGGTGCTGCTCCAGGCTTATCGCTGGCTCGCCGACAGCCGCGACGAGGCCACGACCGAGCGCCTCGACAGCCTCGAGGACCCTTTCCGCCTCTACCGCTGCCACACGATCATGAATTGCGCCAACGTCTGCCCCAAGGGCCTCAACCCCGCCAAGGCCATCGCCGAAACCAAGAAAATGATCGCCGAGCGAGCCGCTTGACGGATCGCGACCCACAACAGGGCGCGAGCCGCTTGACGGATCGCGACCCACAAAAGGCGCGAGCCGCTTGAGCGACGTACCTTCGCCTCCTGAGGGGGCGACAGAAGATCCCGACAATTCAGGCTGGTTCAGCTGGACGACGATCCCGGCAGGCAGCTTCGCCGCAGCGACGGGCAAGCTGCTGTTCCGTCCGGATGGCCCCGGCCGCGCGCTCGTCCGCATGTTCCCCGACGAGAGCCACATGAACATGGGCGGCTCGGTCCACGGCGGGGCAGTTATGAGCTTCATCGACATGGCCCTGTTCGGGGGTGGCCGCTGCGCCGGGATGAGCGAGGGCCATTACGTGACCCTCGACCTGACCACCCATTTCCTCGCCCGCGGCCGAGCCGGAATCCCGCTCGACGCCCATGTCGAGCTGATCCGCCAGACCCGCAGCCTCGCCTTCCTCCAGGGCGTTGTGCGCCAGGACGGCGAAGCCTGCTACAGCTTCACCGGCACGCTCAAGCGCCTGCGGGAGCGATGACCGGCCCGGTCGGCAGCGCCTATGCCGCGCTGGTCGCCGCCGGCGAGCTCAAGCCCGATCCCGCGCAACACCGCGCCGTAGCCGCCCTCGACCGGCTCGGCGCCTGCCTTCAACCCGCGCGCTCCGGACTGCTCTCGCGACTGTTCGGCAAACCTCGCGCAAACCTCGCCGGCGTCTATTTGTGGGGCGGAGTCGGCCGCGGCAAGTCGATGCTGATGGACCTCGCCTTCGACCATCTGCCAGTTACCCCCAAGCGCCGCGTCCACTTCCATGCCTTCATGCTGGAAACCCACGCCCGCCTTCGCGAAGCGCGGCAGAACGAGGACGGCGACCCGATCGAGGCCGTCGCCGAACAGATCGCCGGCGAAGCGCGGCTGCTCGCCTTCGACGAGATGGTGGTCAACAACCCTCCAGACGCGATGATCCTCTCGCGCCTGTTCACCAGGCTGGTCGAGCGCGGCGTGGCGGTCGTCGCCACCTCCAACCGCCCGCCCGCCGACCTGTACAAGGACGGCCTCAACCGCGAGCTGTTCCTGCCGTTCATCGCGCTCGTCGAGCAGCGCATGAGCGTGGTCCCGGTCGACGGCCCGACCGACTACCGCCTCGACCGCCTTGCCGGAGTGCGCGTGTGGCACGTCCCCAACGGGCCCGCCGCCACCGCCGCCTTGAGCCAGGCATTCTTCCAGCTCACCGACTATCCTGTCGAGGACCGCGAAAAGGTCCCGGCCGAGGAACTGGCGGTCGGCGGCGACCGCACCCTGCACGTTCCCAAGAGCCTCAAGGGCGTCGCGGTCTTCTCGTTCAAGCGGCTGTGCGGCGAGGCGCGCGGCGCCGCCGACTATCTCGCGATCGCCCAGCGTTTCCACAGCGTGATCCTCGTCGGTATCCCTGTCATGACCCGCGACATGCGCAATGAGGCGGCGCGGTTCGTCACCCTCATCGACGCGCTCTACGAACATCGCGTCAAGCTCCTCGCGGCCGCCGACGCCGAGCCCGCCGCCCTCTACCCCGCCGGCGACGGCAGCTTCGAATTCGCCCGCACCGTCAGTCGGCTCGAGGAAATGCGCAGCGCCGAATATCTCGCGGAAGGGCACGGCACCGCGGTCGCTTGACCAGCGCCGCGGCGCGCTTAACCTCCCGCCCATCCTGTCGGGAGAAAGTTTTTGATGCGCCGTATCGCTCTGTTGTTCGCCGCCGCCTCCGTGCCAGCATCCCTGACCGTCCCGGCCGCCGCTCAGACCAGCCCGGTTGCTCAGAAGAGCAAGCTGGACCCCGCCTGGCAGGCACGGACCCGCGCCTTGTTCGAGCAGGTGATCGAGATCCCGACCGTCGCCAAGCGGGGCGAGATGCCGCGCATGGCGAAGCTTATTGCCGACCAGCTGCGCGCGGCGGGGATCCCCGAGCGCGACATTCGCATCATGCCGCATGAAGGCATCCCCGGCGACCAGACCGTCACCCTCATCGCGCGCTGGCGGGCCGAGCGGCCCACGAAGAAGCCGATGCTGGTCCTGGGCCACATGGACGTGGTTGAGGCCAAGCGGGAGGACTGGTCGTTCGACCCGTTCGAGTTCCGCGAACAGGACGGCTATTTCCTGGGACGCGGAACCGCCGACATGAAGAGCGGGATCGTTGCGACCACCCTGGCGCTGATCAAGCTGAAGCAATCCGGCTTCAAACCGAAGCGCGACATCATCCTGTTCTTCACCGGCGACGAGGAAACCGCGCAGAACGGCGCGCTCAAGGGATCGACCGAGTGGCGCGCACTCACCGACTCCGAGTTTGGCCTGAACGCCGACGGCGGCGGCGGTGCCTACAATAAGGCCGGTCGACCGATCAGCTTCGGCATGGATGCTGCCGAGAAGACCTATCAGACCTACTTCTTCACGGCGCGCAACAAGGGTGGCCACAGCTCACGGCCGCGCCCCGACAATGCGATCTACGATCTCGCCGACGCGCTCAGGAAGCTGCAGGCGCATCGCTTCACGCCGATGCTGACCGACGTCGGCCGCGCCTATTTCACCGCGCGGGCGAAGGACGAAACCGGGCCGCTCCGGGATGCGATGCTGCGCTGGGTGGCCAATCCCGAGGATGGCGCCGCGGCGGACATCATCGAGGCAAGTGAGCTCGAGGTCGGCAAGACCCGGACGCGGTGCGTCGCAACCCTGCTCGAAGGCGGTCACGCCGACAACGCCTTGCCGCAATCGGCGCAAGCGGCGGTCAATTGCCGGATCATGCCGGGCGTTCAGCCTGCAGCCGT
>JASLBJ010000155.1 GCA_030146725.1 Sphingomicrobium sp.
CAGGCTCAGCGGCGCATGACCAGGCAGGGCCGGCCCGATCCGCGCATCGAGCAAATGGTGGTAGCCGTCGGCCAAAGGACTGTTGGCGATGACCAGCGCTGCGGCGGCCGACGCCATCAGCGCCAGCCCCGCAATCCTCTCGTCGCTTTCTGAATCGGTGGTGTCGGCACTCATGCGGGCCGCCCTACCGGCCACCTAAGCTGAACGCTACACGCCGGGAGCGGTCGAGACTCTCTCAGGGCATCGGCACCGGCCCGCGTCTTTGTCTGGAAGTGCGGCACCGGCCCGCGCCCCCACTCGGCCACCCATCCAGTATGATCCTGTGGGTGGCCGGGTGGGCGCGGGCCGGTGCCGTCTTAACCCAAACGAGAACGCTCTATTCGCCGCGGATGAACCGCTCGAGCGCCTCGTGCGCGATGTCGTCGGTGACCTGGACCGGCGGATGCTTGCAGAACGCCGACGCCGCGGCATGGATCGGGCCGCCGATCCCGCGGTCCCTGGCAACCCGTGCGCAGCGGATCAGGTCGATCGCGACGCCCGCGCTGTTGGGTGAGTCCTCGACCGACAGCCGAAGCTCGAGGTTCATCGGCACGCCGCCGAACAACTGGCCTTCCATCCTCAGGAAGCACACCTTGTTGTCGTTCTGCCACGCGACATAGTCGGACGGACCGACATGGATGTTCTCGGGATCGAGCCGGTGCTCGGCAACCGACTGCACCGCCTCGGTCTTGCTTTCCTTTTTGGACTGCAGCCGGGCGCGGTTGAGCATGTTGAGGAAGTCGGTGTTGCCGCCGGTATTGAGCTGGTAGGTCCGGTCGAGCTTGACCCCGCGCTTGTGGAACAGGTCGGTCAGCACGCGGTGAACGATGGTTGCGCCAAGCTGCGCCTTGATGTCGTCGCCGATGATCGGAACGCCGGCATCTTCGAAGCGCTTGGCCCAGACGGGATCGCTGCCGATGAATACCGGGATGCAGTTGACGAAGGCGACCTTCGCCTCGAGCGCGCATTCCGCGTAGAACTCGGTCGCCTCCTGCGATCCCACTGGCAGGTAATTGACCAGCACATCGGCGCCAGTGCTCCGAAGCACCTCGACCACTTCTTCGCGGCTCGGCTCCGGCGCATCGGCCGCCAGGAACGTGCGGTCGTCGCCCTGCTCGCTCATATGGTCGGACAGGCCGTCCAATGTCCGACCCATGCGAACGATGGTGCCGGATTGCGGCACATGGTCGCAGAACACGGCCGTGCAATTGGGCTTGGCGAAGATCGCGGTCGCGACATCCTGCCCGACCTTGCGCCGATCGACGTCCCAGGCGGCGACGACGCGAAGGTCCTTGGGGCGATAGCCGCCAAGGTCCCAGTGCGACAGGCCGATCTGCTCGTTGGCACCGCCGTTCTGGTAATGGGCGATGCCCTGCACCAGCGAGCTTGCGCAATTGCCGACGCCGACGATCGCGACGTTGATATCCGAGGGCAAGGCATCATGCAGGCTCATGCGGCGCTCCGTTCGGCGGCAAGGCGTTCATCACGGTTGAAGTGCAAAGGCGTCAGCTCCGGTGCCTGAATGGCCTGTTGCGGCTCCTGCGGTGCTGCCAACGCCGGGCGGTCGCTCGCGTTCGAATAGCGGTCGATCATCCACGCGCAAAAGTCCGCGAACGCCTGCGGGTCGCGCGCCGGGCTGGTGTGGTGCGGCGCAACGCCGAGATGCTCGGGGGTGAAGCAGAAGGTCACCGTGACGTCGAAGTCGGCCAGCGCGTCCATCTGCCGATCGAACCAGTCGATCGCATTGGGGCGGAAGCTGTCGGCCCACGACAGGCCCGTACGGATCCGCCGCGTGCCCAGCCGCTTCATCCACTCGACCGCCTCGTCGAGCCTGGGATCATGGAAGTGGAACCACTGCATCAAGCCGATCTCGCTCGCATGACGCGCATAGACGTCGAGCGCGGGCTTCGGCGTGCCGTCCTCGCGGATCAGCCCAAGGTAGAAATGGCGATAATAGGACGATCCTTCGGCCTCGCGGTGCCGCGTCTCCGCACCCCACGATTGCGGCAGGTCGAACAACGAGTACCAGAAGATCCGCGGGATCCCCGCGCCGCGGAGTAACTCCACCGTCCGCTCGAGCCCGAAGCTCTGCACCTCCTCCGCGCCGAAGCTGCTAACCCCGACCTCGGTCACCCACACCGGCTTGCTCGTCACCGCCCTGATCTCGGCGATCTTGTCCGGCCACGCGCTCAGCGGCCACAAATTCCAGTCGAGCGGAAACCCATGCACCGCCACCACGTCGACCTCGTCGAGCGCGCCATGCGCCTCCATCCGCCCAAGCCAGTGCGGATCGATCGGCGACATCCCGCCGAGCACCCGCGTCATCGCCGGATTGACCGACCGGATCGCCGCGCCCGCATGGATCACATGCTCGGCGAACGCGCGCCAGTCGGGGTCTAGCCCCAAATCCCAGTGCGACTTGTTGTTCGGCTCGTTCCAGATCATCGCGGCTTCGATCATGCGCCCTCCTCAGCATGGCCACCACGTGCCGGATAGACGGCCGCAGGACCGTACCGCGCGAACGGCCGCTCGGTGCGCCGGCACAGATAGACTTCCTCTTCGATCCGGCTGTCGATCGCGAACCCGGCCGAGCGCAGCATCGCCTCGGTGCATGCGCGATTGGGCGCCCACCAGTTGGTCCAGTCGTTCGAGTAACGCTGCTCGATAAAGTGCAGCTTTGGGTATCCCGGCGCATCGAAATGCGCGTCCTCGGTGAACGGATAATCCTCCGCGACCGGCGCAACGTCGTTCGACCCGCGCTGCATCGACTGGAACAGCAACATGTCGCCGGCGACATGCTCGTGAATCAGGTCGAGCGCGAGCAGCGGATGGCGCAGATGGTAGAGCACCCCCATGAAGATCACGAGGTCGAAGCGCTCGCCGAGCGATCCCACGTCATAGACGTCGCCCCGCGCGAACTCGATGTCCGGAAACCCCAGCACCTCGCTCGCCAGCCGCGCCTGCGCGAGATAGCGGTCGTCGCTGTCGATCCCGAGCACCCGGGCGGCTCCGCGCCGCTTCATCTCGATCGAATAGAAGCCCGCGTTGCAGCCGATGTCGAGCACCGTCTTGCCGCTGAGATCGGCCGGAAGATGGGCCTCGAACCGCCGGAACTTGGCACCCGGATAGTCGTGGAGGAAGTGGTCGGGCGCGGTCCACACGCCGTCCAGCTCCATATTGTGGAACCACGGCGCGAGAGCTTCGATTTGCTGCTTGAGCGATCCGTCCGCAGCTGGCCGGATACTCCGCTCCGCAAGATTCATCCGCTACGCCTCTTTGCCCCTGTTCGGTTCGGACTTGAAATGATCCGACATGAACGCCCGCAACCGCTGGCGCCGAAGGTAAGTTCCCTATCCCGAGCAACAAAGCTTCGGCAAGCCCGGAACGACAAGCGTGATTCGTTGTTCTCGCGTCATGACCAGCCAAGCTTCCGCGGCCGCTACATCGCCCGAGCCGCCGCGTTCCGAGATCCCGGGGGCCGAGATCCCGCGTGCCGAGATCCTGGATACCGAGATCCCCGGTGCCGAAACGCGGTGGCGACCCGAGTTCGACTGGCTGACCGATTCCCTCGCGGTCGGCGGCTGCTTCCCCATCGACGATGCCGTCCACATGGCCAGCCCACCGCACAGCATCGCCGCGGTCATCGACCTTCGCGAGGAGGATCGCGACGACGACCGGCTCCTGCGCGAGGCGGGAATCGCCTTCCTCCATCTGCCGACGCCGGACATGTTCACCGCCACCGGCGAGATGCTCGACCGCGGAGTAGCCTTTGCCCGTGGCTACCTCGACCGCGGGGAAAAGGTGCTGATCCACTGCCAGCACGGCATCGGCCGCTCGGCCCTGCTCGCCTTGTGCGTGATGGTCGACCAGGGGATGGTGCCCCTCGAGGCGCTTGAACAGGCCAAGACCCGCCGCACCCGCGTTTCGCCGAGCCACTCGCAATATGAGGGCTGGTCCGACTGGCTCCGGCGCAACGGCCATCCGGTGCCCGGCTATCACGAGTTCGGCTGCATCGCCTACCGCCACCTCGCCAACGGCTGACATTGCTCGTCTATGGCGATCATGGCGAGCGGGCGAACCCCGCCGAACGCCTCGCCGCCATCCGCGACCAGCTTGATCCAGCGGCCATTCGTCAAGGCATCCAGCGCCACCTGACCCTGGTCGGCGCGCTGGTCGAAGCGGGGAGGGTGCTGCAGGGCGTCGCGGACGCGGATTTCGCCGCCTGCGCTCACGACCGCCCAATTCCGCAGGCGGCAGCACTGGCGACGTTCCTCCAGGCGCTCGCCGGGGCCGTGTGCAAGTCGTGGGACCAGGGCTTCGCCGGCAACCTCGCAATCCCCACGCCACCGCCGCTCCCGAATTTGCCCGAGATCGAGCTGCGCCTGCCCGAGGGCTATGCGTTCTACGCGCTCTACCCCGAGGCCTATGCCGAGGCCGCGCGACGCCTGATCCTCGCCGGCAGCCCACGCGTCATCGGCATTCGCAGCATCGGCACCAGCCTCGCGGCAATCGTCGCCGCTGCCCTCGACGCACCTGTGCCCGTCACGGTCCGTCCCTTCGGCGATCCGTTTGCCCGCCAGATCGCCGTCGCCCCCGATCTCGCGCGCGGCCTGCTCGCCGGCGATCCGCACTTCATCATCGTCGACGAAGGCCCCGGCCTGTCGGCAAGCTCGTTCGGCGCCGTCGTCGACTGGCTGCAGGAGCGCGGCGTCCCGCTATCCCGAATCGCCGTCCTGCCAAGCCACGGCGGAAGCCCCGGCAGCGAGGCGAGCGAGCCCATCCGCACCCGCTGGCCGCTCCTCCAAGGGCAGGTCGCCGACTTCGGCCCCACGCTGCCCGGCCTGCTCCACGGCTGGACCGAACAGGCGCTCGGCAAGCTCGACGGCCCGCTGATCGAGATCTCGGGCGGCGAGTGGCGCCGCCACCTGAGCTTGCCGCACTGGCCAGCGGTCAACCCGATGTGGGAACGCCGCAAGTTCCTCGCCCGAGCCAAGGGCGAACCCCTGCTGTTCAGGTTCGCCGGCCTCGGTGACCATGGCACGGCCAAGCTTGCACTGGCCCGCACCCTCCATGCCGCGGGCCTCACCCCCGAGCCTCGCGCCCTCGTCCATGGCTTTCTGTGCGAGCGCTGGCACGAGGACGCGACGCCCCTAAGCCCCAACGACGAGCCACCGATCGCGCACATCGCGCATTACATCGGCACCCGCGCGCTTCTGGCTCCAGCCCCAGCCGACAGTGGCGCAAGCCTCGCCACCCTGCTCACCATGGCCCGCCGCAACATCGGCCTCGCGCTGGGCGAGGAGGCAGCCGCCGCGCTCGATCGGTGGGAGCCACGCCTTCCGGCGCTCGCCGCCATGGTCCAGCGCACCGTCACCGACAACCGCCTCTTGCCCCACGAGTGGCTGCGCCTCCCTGACGGCCGCCTGCTCAAGTCCGACGCCCTCGATCACCACGCCGCACACGACCTGATCGGCTGCCAGGACCTCGCCTGGGATGTCGCCGGCGCAATCGTCGAGTTCGACCTCGACCCCCCGTCCGCCGACCGACTACTCTCCGCAACCGAGCACGCCGCGGGTCGCTCAATCGCGCCCGGCCTGCTCGCCTTCTACCGCGTCGCCTACGCCGCCTTCCGCCTTGGCCAATCGGCGATCTCGCTGAGCATGGTCGCCGACCCCGCGGAGCGCGACCGGCTCGCCGCGACGCGCGACCGTTTCGCCGGAGCTTGCACTCTCAACATCGACTCGGCAGCAAAGCTCGATTGATCGGGAGCCGGAACGAACCGCCTCGGGAACAAAGCTGAATAGCCCGGGTTGAAGAAGAAGATGAAGGGCGTCTAAGTCGCTCTCGAATTCGATCGCTGCAGGCGGTCAGCGAAGGAAGGACACCGACTTGGGGGAAACGATTCTGGTCACCGGCGGTGCCGGTTTCATCGGCCGGGCCGTCACGCGCGAACTGCTCGCCCGCGGCCGAAAAGTCCGCATCCTCGACAGCCTGATCGAGCAGGTTCACGGCGACGGCGGCCCCCCCGCCGACTTGCCCTCCGAAGCCGAGCTGATCCGCGGCGACATCCGCAACAAGGACGTGGTCGTCCGTGCCCTGAAGGGCGTGGACGCCGTCATCCACCTCGCCGCGGAAGTCGGCGTCGGCCAGTCGATGTACGCGGTCGAACGCTATACTTCGGTCAACGACACCGGCTCGGCGGTGCTGTTCGAGGCGCTGATCGACCAGCCGGTGCGCCGCGTCGTGACCGCCTCGTCGATGAGCATCTACGGCGAAGGCCTCTACCGCGATGCCGACGGCGAACTCGTCCAGAACGCCGAGCGCGGGCCGCGGACGTCGGACGCACAAAGCTGGGATCCGCTCGACGTGCAGGGCCGCCCGCTTGTC
>JASLBJ010000159.1 GCA_030146725.1 Sphingomicrobium sp.
AGCCTTGCCGCCCTACCTGACGGCCGGTCCACTCGCGCTTGGCGGCGCGCCCGGCGGCTTCATCAACTTGCCGGCTCTGATCATCGCCTTGCTCGTGACGTGGCTGCTGATGATCGGCACCAGCGAAAGCGCCAAGGTCAACGCCGTCCTCGTGCTGATCAAGGTGACCGCACTCACGGTGTTCATCGCACTCACCTTGCCCAACGTGGAAAGCTCAAATTTCAACCCGTTCCTGCCCGCCGGACTGTTCGGCGGCTTCGGCACCGGCGTGGGTGCAGTCGGCGCGGCGGCGACGATCTTCTTCGCCTACGTCGGCTTCGACGCGGTTTCGACCGCAGCCGAGGAAACCAAGAACCCGCAGCGCAACGTTCCGATCGGCCTTGTCGGAAGCTTGTTGTTCTGCACCATCTTCTACATCCTCGTTGCCGCAGGCGCGGTCGGGACCATTGGTGGGCAGCCGGTCATGGGTCCGGGCGGCGTTCCGTTCCCGACCGGCTCGGAAGAGCTCGCCCGCCAGTGCGCGATGCCGCAATATGCGGATGCCCTGGTGTGCTCGAATGAGGCGCTTGCCCACGTTCTTCGTCAGATCGGCTTCGGCACCATCGGCAATATGCTCGGTTATGCGGCGATCCTTGCACTGCCGTCGGTGATCCTTGTCCTGCTGTTCGCCCAGACCCGTATCTTCTTCGTGATGTCGCGTGACGGCCTGCTTCCGGAGAAGCTGTCCAAGGTCCACCCGAAGTGGAAGACGCCCTACATCGTCACCGCGATCACCGGCGTGATCGTCGCCATCGGCGCGGCCTTCTTCCCGGTCGGCCAGCTCGCCGACATTGCCAATGCGGGAACGCTCTACGCCTTCATGATGGTGGCGGTGGCCGTGATGCTGCTTCGCCGCAGCGACCCCAACCGCACGCGCCCGTTCCGTGTGCCGGGGCTGGTGGTGATCGGTCCTCTGACTATCCTGGGTTGCATGTTCCTGTTCTTCAACCTGCCCGCGTCGGCAATGCTGGTACTTCCGATCTGGACCGCGCTCGGGCTGCTGATTTATTTCGGATACAGCAGATCGCATAGCCACTTCGGCCGCGGCCTGGTCGAGGTGCACGAGACGGAGATCAGCGACCTGGAGCCAGGTATCCCGGGCATCGACGAGCCGCACGAAGGACCGCGCTAGCTCGGCAGCGGCGAGGGATTGGGAAGAGGAGGCCGCGGCCTCCCTTTTCTCGTGTCACCTCAAAAGGTCGCCAGCCAGCGCCTTGAGTTCGGCTTCAGGCCGCGCGCCATAATGCTGGACAACCTCGGCGGCGGCGATCGCGCCTAGCCTGAGGCTGTCCTCCAAACCACGCCCGCGGACATAGCCGGTCAGGAACCCGGCGGCGAACAGGTCGCCGGCGCCGGTGGTGTCGACCACCCGGCCGACCGACTGCGCGGGCACGTCGGCGCGTTCAGTGCCGCGGGTCGCAAGCGCGCCCTGCTCACCGCGCGTAACCACCAGCGTGTCGACCTTGGCGCTCACCGCCTCGATCGCCGTACCGACGTGCGGAACCGCTGCCAGCGCCTGGATCTCGTCAGCATTGGCGAACAGGATATCGATACGGCCGCTGTCGATCAGCTGGTTGAAGCCTTCGCGGTGCCGCTCGATGCAGAAGCTGTCGGAGAGCGTGAACGCAACCTTCCGGCCGGCTGCCCGCGCGACCTCGATCGCCCGCACCATGGCGAAGCGCGGTGTCTCCGGATCCCACAGATAGCCTTCGAGGTAGAGCACCGCGGATGCCGCGATCTGCGCTTCGTCGAGCGCGCTTGACGGCAGGTGCTGGGCCGCGCCGAGGAAAGTGTTCATCGTCCGGTGCCCATCAGGGGTCACCAGCACCATCGAGCGCGCGGTCGGCACGCCGAAATCAGCAGCCGCGGTGGTGAACTCGACCCCCACGCTCCTGAGGTCGTGCGCGTAGAACTCGCCTAGCTGGTCTGCCGCGACCTGACCGATGAACCCGGCGCGCGCACCCAAAGCTGCGACCCCGGCGGCGGTATTGCCAGCCGACCCGCCGCTGATCTCGCGCGCCGAGGCCATGCGCGCATAGAGCCGCTCGGCCTCGTCGGCGTCGATCAGCCGCATCGATCCCTTGGTCAGCCCTTCGGCCTCGAGGAAGCTGTCGCTGGTTTCAGCAATGACATCGACGATGGCATTGCCGATCGCGAGCACGTCGAGGCGAGGTTCGGTCATGAATGGATCCGTGGTCGTTCGGGGGAGCGCGCCGCCTAGCCCTGCGCCCCCTGCCCTGCAAGCTTGCCTCGGGACAAGTGCGCCGCCATGCTCGCGCCATGCGTCGGATAGTCATGCTTGCAGCCCTCGCCGTGGCCGGCTGCTCCACCACTCCCGAGCCCCAGCCGCAGCCGCTGCCGGTGCCAGTCACGCCAAGGCCGCAAGCGCCCGTTGGCCTCATCGGCCTGACTGCGGGCGAGCTTGCACAGAGGTTCGGCACGCCGGCGCTGCAGGTCCGCGAGGGCGTCGGGCTCAAGCTCCAGTTCCGTGGCGGGGACTGTGTGCTCGACGCCTACCTCTACCCGCCCCCCGGGACAGCAAGCCCGGTGCGAGTCACCCATGTCGATACGCGGCTGCGCTCAGGGGCTCGAGCCGACCAGGCCGGCTGCATTGCGCGGTTGCGGCGCAGCTAGGCCGGGAACTGCGTCCGCAGCGAATTGCGTCAGCGCCCATTCGGCGGCTTCCGACACCATCGGGTCGGGATCGTGCAACAGTGCGCGAACCATCTGCACAAGCGCCGCGTCGCCGCTATTTCCAGCCGCGACCAGGCAGTTGCGAACGTATCGGTTGCGGCCGATGCGCTTGATCGGCGAGCCGGCGAACAGCTCGCGAAAGGCTGCATCGTCGAGGGCGAGCAGGTCGGCGAGCTGCGGTGCGGCGAGCTCGGCGCGGGGCACGAAGGCGCGGTTGGCCGCTCCTGCCTCCGCAAAGCGGTTCCATGGACAGGCGGCGAGGCAATCGTCGCAGCCGTAGATGCGGTTGCCCATCGCCCGGCGAAACTCGTGCGGGATCGGGCCGTCATGCTCGATCGTCAGATAGGAGATGCAGCGCCGCGCATCGATCCGGTGCGGCCCCAAGAACGCCGCAGTCGGACAGGCATCGAGGCAGCGGGTGCAGCTTCCACAATGCTGGCCCTGTTCGGCGGGGACATCTGACTCGAGCTCCAGGCTGGTCAGGATCACGCCGAGGAACAGCCAGCTGCCATGTGTCCGGCTGACGAGGTTGGTGTGCTTGCCCTGCCAGCCGAGCCCCGCCGCCTGGGCGAGCGGTTTTTCCATCACCGGGGCGGTATCGACGAACACCTTCAGTTCGGACGGGGTGTGGTCGACGATGAAGCGGGCAAGCGCTTTGAGCGCCTTCTTGACCGTCTTGTGATAGTCGGACCCTTGCGCATAGGTGCTGATGCGGCCCACGCCAGGCTCGTCCCCGAGTGCGCGCGGATCGGTCGCGGGCGCGTAGCTCATGCCCAGCGCAATCGCCGAGCGCGCTTGCGGCCACAAAGCGAGCGGCGACACGCGGTGATGCGCGCGTTCCTCCATCCAGCCCATCGTTCCGTGGTGCCCGGCGGCAAGCCAGCGCCGCAGCTCCAGTCCCGCTTCGCTCGCCGCATCGGCACGCGTGATCCCGCAGGCGACGAAACCCAGGCGGCTGGCCTCCGCCTGTATTGCTTCCTTGAGGGTTGTGCCGGTATCCACGCAGCACGCCTTACTCCACCGGCCCGGTCTGTCGAAGCCGGCTGATCTAAACTCAAGGGAAATCAGTGGTTCGCCAGGCTCAGCACGCATGGAACGGTGCGGACAATGCCGTCGAGGCGCGCGATCTCGTCAAGGATTTCGGCGACAAGCGCGCGGTCGACGGGGTCAGCCTGAGCGTGCCCACCGGATCGATCTACGGCATCCTCGGACCCAATGGCGCGGGCAAGACGACGACCTTGCGGATGCTGCTCGGGATCATCGACCCGTCTTCGGGCAGCCGCCGGCTGCTTGGCCGCGAGCGCCC
>JASLBJ010000183.1 GCA_030146725.1 Sphingomicrobium sp.
GGAACACCTTGGTGATGCAGGCGGTCTTCAGCCCCTTCTCGGCTGCGCCCATCGTTGCGCGCAGGCCAGCGCCGCCGGCGCCGACGACGACCACGTCATAGACATGGTCGATGATCTTGTAGTCGGCGCTCAAGCTGCGCCTCCGAATGCAATGCGCGCGAGTGCGAACAGGGCGAGCGCCAGCCCGCCGACCGCCAGGAACAGCAGCAGGGTGTTGAGGGCGAAGTGATTGCCGGCGTCCTGGACGTAGTCGTCGACGACGACCTTGAGGCCGTCGAGCCCGTGGACGAACGAGGCGATCACGAACAGCGCCATCGGCACTGCGCCGCTTGGTGCGCGCAGCCATTCGGCGAGGGTTCGCTGGTCGAGCGAGGGGAGCATGAACAGCGAGGCGATCAGCCACGTGCCGAGCAGCAGGAGCGCGATGCTGACGATGCGCTCGCCGACCCAGTGCCCGGCGACGTGACCGGTTGGGCGAAGCGGCGCGGCGTGAGGGTCGGTCGTGGATGGCGTGGTTGGCGTCATAGCAGGCCTCCAAGGAGCGGCAGCCAGACCAGCGCGGTAAGGATCAACGCGCCGACGACGGTCATCACGGCGTATCGCTTGTTGATGCCGATCTCGAACCCAGAGCCGGTATCCATCACCAGGTGGCGGATGCCGGACAGCGTGTGCTGGAAAAAGGCCCACGTCAGGCCGATCAGCACGAACAGGCCGAGCGGATGGCGGACCGTTGCGCTGAAGCGGTCGAACGCGGAGCCGCCCTCCGCAATCGCGTAGAGCCACCAGGTCAGCAGCACGAGACCGGCGACGGTCAGTGCCCCGCCGGTGATGCGGTGGAGGATCGAGACCAGCATATGCGGGCCCCATTTCCAGATGCCGAGATGGGGCGAGAGAGGTCGTGTGCGCGTCGCGGCCATGAGGGGCGAAGCCTTTCCTTGAGGTGCTGGACCAGCCGCGAAGGACAGGGATGCAGTGGCCGGGAACCGCTTAGGCCGCTGTCCAGGGAAGGGCAAGATTGGCGATCGGTCTAACCGGCTATTAACCAGCCGCGCCTACACGCTTGTCGCTAGCGAGAGCGCCGCGCGTGCGCAGTCAAGGGGACAGGGCAATGGACGACCAGCGTGAAGCCGAGGGGCAATATGATCTCGAGCTCGGGCTTCGGCTGTTCGACGAAGACGGGTCATTGCCCGAGCGGGCACAGGCGTTGTGGACGCTGATCGAGGAAGATGCGGCCGAGATCGCCGGTTATTACTGGAACCGTTACCGCCGCTCGCCCCAGGTCCCGGCGCCGATCAGCGATGAAAAGCTCGAAGAGCTGAGCGCGCGGACCGTGCCGTTTCTCCGCGCCCACATCGGCAGCATTGCAAGCCCGGGCTGGACCGAGACCTGCCGCGATTATGTCGCGGCTGCGTTCGAACGCGGTGTCGGCATGTCGACACTGCTGGCGGGTCTCGCGGCCGAACTCGACGGGGTGGCGGTGGTGCTGCACCGGCGCGTGCCGGACGCGGCCGGGGTCCAGGAATGCATAAGGACCGCCAGCGACTGCATCATGATCGCTAAAGACGTGTTCATCTTCCACGCGATGGCGCTCACCCACGCCGCGTATCAGGGCCGCCAGCTGGAGAGCGCAGCGGAGTTCGACCGCAAGGTGATGTCGGTGGTCGGCCGCTGCACCGCCGAAAGCGACCAGCTGCGCGTACAGGCGTCGACGACCTCGAGCAGCGCGCGCGGGATGCTTGGCAAGGCCAGCGAAGTGGCGGCAGCGGCCGAGCAGTCGGCGATTGCCATGCGCGAGGCTGCGCAGACGGCGGCGGGCCTGATCCGCGCGATTGAGGATGCGCGTTCGGAAGTCGAAGTGGCGGCGGGGATCGCGATCCGGGCGGGCGGCCAGGCCGAGGAAGCGGTCAAGGTCAGCCAGGCGCTGTCGAGCCATGTCGAAGCGATCGAGTCGATTCTCAGCCTGATCCGCGACATCGCCGGCCAGACCAACCTACTGGCGCTCAACGCCACCATCGAGGCGGCGCGTGCCGGAGACGCCGGGCGCGGGTTCGCGGTGGTTGCGCAGGAAGTGAAGAGCCTCGCTTCGCAGACCGCGCGGGCGACCGACGACATCACGACCAAGATCACGGCAATTCAGCAGGCGACGCGCCACACGGTCGATGCCAATGGCTCGATCCAGTCGACCGTCGAGGAAGTGCAGTCTTCGGCTGCGCGCATTCGCCAGGCGATGGAGCAGCAGGCCCATACGGTGACGATGATCACCGCGGCGGTCGACGAGACTGCGCTTGCCGCCGATTCGATGAGCTCGACGATCGCCGCAATCCGCCTGGACACCGAGAACGTCGCCAAGGACATCGACCAGGTCGAGCAGGGTTTCGGACGCTTTTCGGAACAGTTTTCGGAATTCCAGACGACGACCAGGGCGTTCGTGAACGGGCTGGCGGCGTAGCGGGGCAGAAGTCCGAGGGAGTCGCAATGACCGGTGCGCTGATCTAAGTGCGCACGAATGAACATCCTGATCACCGGCTCCAGCCGCGGCATCGGCGCAGCTGCATCTGCGCTTCTACAATCTTCGGGTCACGCGGTGGCCGGACATTCGAGCCGCGGTGGCGGCGGGCTGATCGGCGCCGACCTGATCGATCCGGCAGCGCCACGCGCCTTGTGGGAGGCTGCGCTCGACCAGCTCGGCGGACGGATCGACGTGCTGGTCAACAATGCCGGCGTCTATGAGGAGGCTGCGGACGACGTCGACGACGCCGCATGGCAGGCCGCCTGGTCGCGCACCTTGACCGTCAACCTGCAGGCGTCGGCCGACCTCAGCCGCCTCGCCGTACAGCACTTCAGGACAAGTGGCGGCGGGCGGATCGTCAATGTCGCGAGCCGCGCGGCCTATCGCGGCGACTCGCCTGCGCACTGGCATTATGCGGCGTCCAAGGCGGGCATGATCGCGATGACCAAGAGCATCGCACGCGGCTATGCGCGAGACGGCATTCTCGCCTTCGCGGTATGTCCGGGCTACACCGTCACGGAGATGACCGAGGAGTATCTCCAGAGCCGTGGCGGGCTGGCGATGCTCGGCGACATTCCGCTGGGCCGCGTGGCGAGCGCCGATGAGGTCGGCGAGACGATCCGCTGGCTTAGCGTCGATGCGCCCGCGTCGGCGACCGGCACGGTGATCGACGTCAACGGGGCGAGTTATGTGCGGTGAGCTGGCGCGCGACGGTCGATTGCACGCGTGCGCAGGCGGAGGCAGCGCCGGACACGGACCTTGCCTGGCCGAATGAGGATGCGCCCGTCCTCGTCGCCGACGAGCCTGATCCTGGACGGCCCGACGATTGGCTGATCCACGCCTATTTCGACTATCCTCCGTCGCCTGAAGAACTCCTCCTGTTGGCCGGGCTCGGCACGTCGGAACCGGCGGTCGAGGCGCTGCCGGACGCCGATTGGGTGACCATGAGCCAGTCGGGGCTGGAGCCTATCCGCGCCGGACGCTTTTTCGTTCATACCCCGACGTATTCCACGCATCCGCCCGGCACGATTGCACTGGAGATCGATGCCGGGCTGGCGTTCGGGACCGGCCAGCATGCGACTACCGCCGGTTGCCTGGAGGTGCTCGACGCGCTGGAGCGTGATGGCGAGCGCTTCGCCAGCATTGCGGATATCGGGACCGGCACGGGCCTGCTTGCGTTCGCCGCGCTGCGGCTGTGGCCGGATGCACGGTGCATTGCGACCGACATCGACCCGGTTGCGGTCGATGTCAGCCGAGACAATGCGGTCATCAACGCGGTGCCGCTTGGCGGCGGCGACGGGGAGCTGCTGCTGGCCGTGGCCGACGGGATGGACCTGCCGCTGCTGGCGGAACGTGCGCCGTTCGACCTGCTGATCGCCAACATCCTCGCCGGGCCGCTGATCGAGCTTGCGCCCGCGTTCGCCGGCGCTGTTGCACCGGGCGGGGTCGTGATCCTCGCCGGACTGCTCGACTCGCAGGCCGAGGCGGTGGCTCAGGCCTATGAAGCGCGGGGCCTCAGCCGCGTTCGCCAGAGCCCAGCGGAATGGCCGGTGCTCCTGCTTCGCCGGCCGCCGCACCCGCCACGCCAAGCTGGCTAAGCATGAACGCGTAATATTCCGCGATCGAGCGGAAGCGTTCGAAACGTCCCGACTTGCCGCCATGCCCCGCCTCCATGTTGACGCGGAAGATCAGCGGATTGCTGTCGGTCTTCAGCGCTCGGAGGCGAGCGACATATTTCGCCGGCTCAAAATATTGCACCTGGCTGTCCCACAGGCCGGTGCCGACGAACATCGCCGGATAGGCCTTCCGCGCGAGCTGGTCGTACGGCGAGTAGGACAGCATGTAGTCGTAATAGCGCTGGTCCGTGGGATTGCCCCACTCGTCATATTCGTTGGTGGTCAGCGGGATCGAGGCATCGAGCATCGTCGTCACGACGTCGACGAACGGCACCTGGCTGACGATCACGCGATAGTCCTGCGGGGCGATGTTGGCGACTGCGCCCATCAGCAGCCCGCCGGCACTTCCGCCGAGTGCCGCGACCCGGTTCTTCGACGCATAGCCCTGCGCGGTGAGGAAGCGGGTGACGTCGATGAAGTCGTTGAAGCTATTGACCTTGTTCAGCAGATGACCCTGGTCGTACCAGGCGCGGCCCATTTCCTGCCCGCCGCGGATGTGGGCGATTGCATAGACCATGCCGCGGTCGAGCAGGCTCGGAACGGTCGACGAGAACGCAGGATCGCTCGAAGCGCCATAGCTGCCATAGGCATATTGGAGCATCGCAGCGGTGCCGTCGCGCTTGAAGCCCTTGCGGTAGACGAGGCTGACCGGAATGCGCGTGCCGTCGCGCGCCGGCGCCCACACCCGCTCGGTCGTGTATCGCGCCGGATCGTAGCCGGGCGCGGGCGTGCGCTTGAGCACGGTGCGCTTGCCAGTGGCGGCATCGACTTCGTAAACGATCGTCGGAGCGGTCAGCGAGTCATAGGCGTAGCGCAGGCGGGTCGAGGAGACCTCGCGATTGTCGCCGATCTCCATCGCGAACGCCGGCTCTTCCGAACTGACGAAGCTCGATCGGCCCGCATTGGTTCGCAACCGCAGCCGCTTGTTGCCGCCCGAGCGCTCCTCGATGGCGATGAAGCTGTTGAACGGCTCGAAGTTCTCGATGAACACGTTGGGATCGTGGGGCACGAGGTCGGCCCAGGCGGCGCGTCCGCCTGCAGCGCCGTCGGGCGCGGTCATCAGCTTGTAATTGGGGGCGTTCCAGTTGGTGCGGACGATCCAGCGGTTGCCGACGTGATCGGCCTGATAGCGGAACTCGCGCTCGCGCGGCGCAAGGACGGCGAATTCGCCCGGGCTGGCGGCACTGGTGCAGCGCTGTTCGTTGCTGACCGTGCTCTGCAGCAGGATGCAGATGTACTTGTCGTCGCTGGTCCGGCCGAGCCCCATGTAGAAACTCTCGTCGCGTTCCTCATAGACCAGCCGGTCGGCCGCAGCGGGGGTGCCCAGCACATGCGCCTTGACCCGCTTGCTGAGCAGGGTGACCGGGTCCTTCTCGATATAGAAGATGGTGCGGTTGTCGTCCGCCCAGGCGATGTCAGACTCGGCGTTCTCGATGACGTCGGCGCGGGTCGCTCCGGTGGCGAGGTCCTTGACCTTGAGCTTGTACTGGCGCCGGCCGACCACGTCCTCGGCATAGGCGAGCAGGCGGTTGTCGGGGCTGACATGCCAGCTGCTGACCGCGAAGAAGGCGTGGCCACGGGCCATCGCAGGCTGGTCGAGCAGGATTTCCTCGCGCGCGGTGAGGCTGCCGCGCTTGCGCGCGAGAATGGGATAGTCCTGCCCGGCGTTGAAGCGCGTGTAGTAGAAATAGCCGCGCTGGCGCACCGGCACGCTGGCGTCGTCCTGCTTGATGCGGCCGACGATCTCGCGGAACAGCTGCTCCTCGAGCGGCTTCAAAGGGGCGAGCTGCGCGTCGGCGTAGCGGTTCTCGGCATTGAGATGGGCCAGCATCTCGGGGTTCTTGCGGGTGTCGTCGCGAAGCCAGTAATATTCGTCGATGCGGTCCTTGGGGCCCTTCACGGTATAGGGCTTCTTGGCTGCGACCGGCGGTGCGGCAGCCGGTTGGGCAGAGACCAGGCCGGGCAGCGCCGCAAGCGCCATCATTGCCATCAATCGCTTCATCTTCATGCTCCCGTCGGACCGGCAATCCATGGCCGTACCGGTGCGCTGCGGCAAGAGGGGTCAGGCGGCCGCGACAATCGCTGCCCACTCGGCCTCGTCGATGACCCTGATGCCGAGCTCGGCCGCCTTGTTGAGCTTCGAGCCCGCGCCGGGTCCGGCGACGACGAGGTCGGTCCTGGCGCTGACCGAGCCGGCCGACCGGGCGCCGAGCCGCTCGGCCTGCGCCTTGGCCTCGTCGCGGCTCATCGTTTCGAGGCTGCCGGTGAAGACGATGGTCTTGCCCGTCCACTCGGTCGCGCGAGCGGTGTTGACGAACGGCTGCGGCCGAACTTGTGACAGCAGGTCGTCGAGCACTTCGCGATTGTGCGGCTCGTGGAA
>JASLBJ010000199.1 GCA_030146725.1 Sphingomicrobium sp.
CTGTTCCCATGTTGAGAACCGCCCGTCCTAAAGGCCGGCTGCCGCCTTGGACAGCCGTTGACGGGCGCCGCCGATGTGCCTAGCGATGGCTCCTTAGCGACATTGCTGCACCTGCTTAAAGAGAGGCTCGCCACTCATGGCCGACGCACGCTCCGGCCCTTTGGCCACGCCCGCGCCCCAACCTTCGGGCGCGACGGGTTGTGTGGTTTTCGCCGACGGGCGCGTGGCGTGGGGGCAGGGGTTCGGGGCGGAAGGGCAGGCAGTCGGCGAGCTGTGCTTCAACACCGCGATGACCGGCTACCAGGAGGTGATGACCGATCCCTCCTATGCGCGGCAGGTGGTCGCTTTTACCTTCCCGCACATCGGCAATGTCGGGGCCAACGACGAGGACGTCGAGGCGGCGGAGGCGCATGCGGTCGGCGCGATCGTGCGCGAGGTGGTGACGGCGCCGAGCAATTATCGGTCGAGCCAGGACTTTGCGGGCTGGATGGCCAAGTGGGGGCGGATCGGGATTTCGGGAGTGGATACGCGCGCGCTGACGCGGCTGGTGCGGCGCGAGGGGCCGCCGACGATCGTGGTGGCGCATCGGGCGGATGGAAAGTTCGACCTTGCGGCGCTGCAGCGGATGGCCGCTGAGTGGCCTGGGCTCGAGGGGATGGACCTCGCCAGGGAGGTCAGCCGGCTGCAGGTCGAGCGGTGGTCGGGCGAGGGGAAATGGGCGTGGGAAGGGCCGGCGGTCGCAACGTCCGGGGCCTCCGGGGACGGGCAGGGTCTGCCGCACGTGGTCGCGATCGACTATGGCTCCAAGCGCAACATCTTTCGATCGCTGGCCCAAGCGGGGGCGCGGGTGACGATCGTGCCGGCGGCGGCGAGCCTCGACGACATCATGGCGCACGAGCCTGACGGCATATTCCTGTCGAATGGGCCCGGCGATCCGGCGGCTACAGGTGAATATGCGGTGCCGGTGATCCGCAGCCTGCTAGAGACGGGAAAGCCGATGTTCGGGATCTGCCTTGGCCACCAGCTGCTTGCGCTCGCGGTCGGCGGGCGGACGTCGAAGATGTTCCAGGGGCATCGCGGCGCCAACCACCCGGTCCAGCGTCTGTCGGACGGGGCGGTCGAGATCACGAGCATGAACCATGGGTTTGCAGTCGAGCGCGAGGGGCTGCCGGAGAATGTGCGGGAGACGCATGTCAGCCTGTTCGATGGCAGCAACTGCGGGCTCGAGCTGACCGACCGGCCGGCGTTCAGCGTGCAGTACCATCCGGAAGCGAGCCCGGGGCCGCAGGACAGTTTCTATCTGTTCGACAAGTTCGTCGGAGCGATGCGGTGATCCGGGGCTTCCTGATCTTGATGGGCGCGGTTGCGCTGTCCGCCTGCGCGACTGCGCGGCTGCATAGCGTCGATGAGGTCAATTCGGTTGGGCAGGCGTGTGGGGTGGCGCTGGGGGAGGTGTTCCAGGATGAAGGCGAGAAGAAGTTGCTGTTCCTGATGCGGCCCGGCGCGACGGCTGCGCAGCGCGGCTGTGTCGCGCAGTGGGCCCGCAAGAATCATCTGAAGTTCGTCGTGGTGGATGCAATCAACTTTCCGGATGCGGGCTGATGCCCAGGCGTACCGACATATCCTCGATCCTGATCATCGGTGCCGGGCCGATCGTCATCGGGCAGGCGGCGGAGTTCGACTATTCGGGGAGCCAGGCGGTCAAGGCGCTCAAGGCCGAGGGCTATCGCGTGATCGTCGTCAACTCGAACCCGGCGACGATCATGACCGATCCCGAGCTTGCGGATGCGACCTATATCGAGCCGGTCACGCCGGAAATCGTCGCTCGGATCCTGGAAAAGGAGCGGCACGTTGTCGGTGGAGGGTTCGCGATCCTGCCGACGATGGGCGGGCAGACGGGGCTCAATACGGCGCTTGCCCTGTTCAAGGACGGGACGCTCGAGCGGCTCGGGATCGAGCTGATCGGGGCGAATGCGGGCGCGATCGAGAAGGCCGAGGACCGGCAGCAATTCCGTGATGCGATGGACCGCATCGGGCTCGAAAGCCCGCGCTCGTCGATCGTTCACTCGATGGCACAAGCGTGGGACGCGTTCGACCATGTCGGGTTGCCGGCGGTGATCCGCCCGAGCTTCACGCTTGGCGGGACCGGCGGGGGGATCGCCTACAATCGCGAGGAATATGAGCATTTCGTGCGCTCGGGGCTCGATGCGTCGCCGACCACCGAAGTGCTGATCGACGAGAGCCTGGTCGGGTGGAAAGAGTATGAGATGGAGGTCGTGCGCGACCGCGCGGACAACGCCATCATCATCTGCTCGATCGAGAATATCGACCCGATGGGGGTGCATACGGGCGATTCGATCACAGTCGCACCGGCGCTGACGCTGACCGACAAGGAATATCAGCGGATGCGTTCCGCAAGCATCGCGGTGCTGCGCGAAATCGGTGTCGAAACAGGTGGTTCGAACGTCCAGTTCGCAGTCGATCCCAAGACCGGCCGAATGGTGGTGATCGAGATGAACCCGCGGGTGTCGCGGTCCTCGGCGCTGGCGTCCAAGGCGACAGGATTTCCGATTGCCAAGGTCGCGGCGCGGCTGGCTGTCGGGTACACGCTCGACGAGATCGCCAACGATATCACCGGCGGCGCAACCCCGGCGAGCTTCGAGCCGACGATCGATTATGTGGTCACCAAGGTGCCGCGGTTCGCGTTCGAGAAGTTCAAGGGCGCGGAAGCCTTGCTGTCGACGTCGATGAAGTCGGTCGGCGAGGTGATGGCGATCGGCCGGTCGTTCGCCGAGAGCCTGCAAAAGGCGCTGCGCGGGCTTGAGACCGGGCTGTGCGGGCTCGACCGGGTTCGCGAGCTCGACGGCGCGGACACGGCGACGATCGAGAGCGCACTGGCGCGGGCGACGCCGGACCGGCTGCTGGTTGCGGGCGAGGCGCTTCGGCAGGGACTGTCGGCCGAGCGGATCGCAGGCATTTCGGGCTTCGATCCGTGGTTCCTCGAGCGGTTAGGCGAGATCGTCGAGGCCGAGAAACGCGTCCGCGGGCAGGGACTGCCGCCGGATGCGGCGGGGATGCGGCAGCTGAAGGCGATGGGCTTTTCCGACCTGCGGCTGGCGCAGCTTGCCCTGCGGTCCGCGCATGCACCGCGGGCGATGAGCGAGAGGAGCGCACGCGGGTCCGGCGTGGTCCATGATGCGCTGAAGGCGATGACCGGCGGAGTCACCGAGGCGGAGGTGCGCAGCCACCGCGAGCGGCTTGGCGTGCGGCCGGTCTACAAGCGGATCGACAGCTGCGCGGCCGAGTTCGATGCGGCAACGCCCTACCTTTACTCGACCTATGAGGCGCCTTTGTTCGGCGAGGCCGAGGACGAGGCAGAGGTGTCGGACCGGCGCAAGGTGATGATCCTTGGCGGGGGGCCCAACCGCATCGGCCAGGGGATCGAATTCGATTATTGCTGCTGTCACGCCGC
>JASLBJ010000244.1 GCA_030146725.1 Sphingomicrobium sp.
TAGCTGACATCAATGCCGCGATCGGACAGCAGATCTTCTACGATGCGGAGACTGAGCGGGTACTTCACGTACAGCAGCACCGCCAGGCGGATAACCTCGGGTGAACTGCTGAAGTAGCGGAACGGGCTAGCTGTCTGGCGAGGACGAAGCATGCAAGAACCCCTACCATCGTCTCCTAACCAGCTGGTGCATTTGCTCTGACAGAGACCGCGGGCTAGTTTGCTTTGACAGCTCCTCCCGCACTCCTACATCTTAGAAGCTGGATTGCTGCATCTAGGTGATGCGCCAAGTCGGCAATAATATTGACGAGGACCGCGGCGCTTCATCGCACCGGAACGCCTACCTGCCGGTCAACCGACTTGAAGAGGCGGCATTACGACTGTGAGCGACGTGCCGCCGCACAGACTCTCAGGAGCCTTCAGTGAGCGGGATGTCGCCCGACGAGCTTCGCGCAGGCCTCGGATCGGGTTTGCTTACGTTTCCGTTACCCAACTCGATGCCAGCCCTACATTCGATGAGACGGGTTTCGGGAGCATTGTTCATGGCTCATCGACCATGGTCCGGCCGCGCTCTTTGCGGCAGGCGGCACGGGCGAGTTCTTTTCGCTCACGCCCCCCGAAGTCGGCGCCATTGTTGGCACAGCCGCGGCCGTGGCCTCGGGGCGCCTCCGGTTATCGCGGGCTGCGGATACGGGACCCGTATGGCCAAAGAGCTGGCGCGATCGGTAGAGACAGTCGGCGCGAACGGCATACTCCTGCTGCCGCCTTACCTAGTGAATGCAAGCCAAGGCGGACTTGCCGCGCACGTCGAAACGATCTGTCGCGCAACCGACCTTGGCGTGATCGTCTACAATCGCGACAACTGCGTTCTTGCTGCTGACACGCTGGCGCGCCTCTGCGAGCACAATCCGAACCTAGTCGGCTTCAAGGACGGCGTCGGCGACATCGAGCTTGTGACGCGTATCCGATCGACTCTTGGTGACCGGCTCGTGTACATTGGTCTGCTTCCGACGGCGGAGGCCTTTGCAACCGCTTATCGAGCAATTGGCGTTACTACCTATTCGTCGGCAATCTTCAACTTCCTCCCGCAATGGGCCCTTCGCTTCTACGCCGCCGTCCGTGCCGGTGACTTGGTCAGCGTTGACCGCGAGCTTCAGCGTTTCGTGCTTCCGTACACGGAGTTGCGCAACGCCCGTGCCGGATATGCAGTGGCGATCGTTAAGGCAGCGATGGCAGCGGTTGGCCGGCCGGCCAGCGCAGTGCGCCGGCCCCTAGTCGACCTTTTGCAGGAGGAGTTGAGCCGTCTCCATCGCCTGATTTGTTCTCTGGGCGAGTAATCGAAGTTGCAGGTACGGTCAGACTACGCGCACTATCTCCGGTGCCGAACAAGTGCTTTGATTGTCAGCTTCAGGCGAGGCACAGGTGCACATAGTATTCGGAATCTCACCTACCTCTGGCTTCCCGGGCGGCGATCAGACGGGCCATGTTTGCTATATAGGCGGAGGTGGAGATGCCGATCACCGGATCGGAAGTTGTGTAGGGCGAAGTGTCGGTTGAGTCGCCGACATGGGTCGTTCGAAAATCTCCCGCTGCGGGGGTTGCAGAGCCCTCGCCCCGATAGGGATTACTCGTCGCCGCGAGCGGCGTCGGCCACCAGCCTTGCGGGTTGAGTGACCGGATCAGTTCCCGCACGCTTGCCTTCGGAGAGCCGGCATTGAGATCGGAACCGGTCATGCCACCCGTAACAAAATAGCGCGGCAGCGGTGCGGCATTGCTGGCGAGTAGCGGCGAACCTTTGGTTGCTTCCGCCAGGGGCATCGCCTTCAGTGCTTCATATTGGCGGCGAAGCTTCGGCACATCGACCTGACGAAAGGCCGAATAATGGCCGAGCGTCGCTTCCGGGCTGTAGTCCCAATAATATTCGCCGTTGACCACGTTCGACCCTCGCCGATGGACGTAGATCGGACGATTGGTGCCGATCTCCACGAAAGTCGGGAAGTTGCGGCCCTGCCGCGGCTCCCGGAGCCGCACCGAGTCGAGCCATTCGAGCGCCTCGGGTATCCGCGCCAGAAAGCGCGTGTCGCCGGTCATTCGATAAAATGTCATCAACTGCTCGACGTTCGAGGCAGTGGTTGCCGTATGGAGAGCGTTCGGCTCGTAGCTGCGAGCGGCGGCCGGTTTCAGGTCGCGCGTATACTGGAGCGCCCAGCCCGCCTGCGGCGGCCCCTGCTGGGTTAGCAGATAGATGTTCATGCCCCGCGTTATCGCATCGAGCGCGCGCGTGTCGCCGAGCGCCTGGTAGACCATCAGCAGAAACTTGACGTTCTCGGCTGCGACGTCATCGTTGAAGGTGATGTAGCTTTGATATTCCGGATAGTTCGCATCGTAGGGCCAGCGCTGCGGCCAGCCGCCGATCGGAAGCTGGCTGTCGAGCACGAAGTCGACGGCCCGCTCCAGCGCAGGGCGGAACTTGGGATCTCTCTTCTCCAGATACATGCGAAGCAGGAACTGCGCTGACTCGGAGGTGCCCATGTCGTCGAAGGTGCCGTTGTCCGCGTAGTGCTGGAATTCCTCCATGCGCCACGCGTTTTTGCCGATGGTTTCGTACCAGTGCCTGGTCGCGGCCGGCCCCGCGAAATCGATGAAATAATTCCAGCCGCCGCTCCGGTGCTGCCCCGCGATCAGCGCACCGGCAACCTGCTCCGCCGCCTGATAGTAATATTCGTCGCCAGTCGCGTGATGAGCGTCGAGATAGAGGTGGCCCATCGTCGCCGTGCCGGGAGGCTGGACCCAGATCATACTCGGCGTCGCCTCGATCTCGCCCCAGCGACGCGACATGTCGGGCAGATATGACCAGACGTAACCACCATTGGTGGCGAGATCCTCGACCATGAATCTGGTCGCGCGCTTCATCGTGCGATCGATCTCAGCACGGCTCTGCGCAACGGCAGGCGTGTGCAGCCCCACCAAGAGGAGAAACGCGATGAAGATCGATCTCAGCATCTTAAAACCTTCAGGTGAAAAGACCGTAACTGCGGCCCCAGGCATGGAACAGGTTCTGCCAACCCTCGACGGTCTTTCCGCGGGCGAGACGAAGGCCGAAGCCATGGCCGCCGTCGCGGAAAAGATGGGTCTCGACAGGGATGCCCCGCTGGCGAATCGCCGCGCGAAGCATGAGAGTATTTTCCACGACAACCGACGAGTCGTCCTCGGCATGGAGAAGAAATGCGGGGGGCGCGTTGGCCGGGACGTTCAAATGCGGCGAATGCGCGCGCTCGCGCGCTGGCGACGCAGTTTCGCCGATCAGATTCTTGCGAGAGCCTGCGTGGGCGGTAGGAGCGCTCATCGAGATGACGGGATAAATCGGCGCCCCCAGATCCGGTCGCGCGGAGAGGCGGTCCGCGACATCGACACCCGCGTAGGTGGATGCATCGAAGCGGGTCATGAGGTCGGCGCAGAGGTGCCCCCCAGCCGAAAAGCCCATCGCACAGATGCGGGCTGGATCCACGCTGTAGCTCCTGGCGCGGTGGCGGATGATTCGCATCGCCCGCTGAGCGTCCGACAGCGATACGTTGGGCCCTGCTGCCCAGCCTTCATGGGGCAAGCGGTAGAACAATACGAAAGCGGTGATGCCGCGATCGGCGAGCCACCGGGCCATCTCGTAGCCCTCCTTGTCGACCACCACCCAATTGTAGCCGCCGCCCGGCGTGATCAGCACGGCGCTTCCGTTCGGCCGCGCAGGGCGAAATACCGACATGCGCGGCCGGCTGATGCCAAACACGTACCGATCGTTGAAAGTCGGATCCTTGCTCCGCTCGCGTACCGTTTCCGCGAGAAGCTTGGCCGGGCTACCCGGCGATCCGTGCGGCCAAAGATCGATTGTCTCGGTTGGATCGGGCACTGTCATATGCAGGGATTCGGGCGTCGTGGGCGCCCGCGTCTGAGCGCCGGAGCGACCTGCCATGCCAAGTGCGAGCGTACCCAGCAAAGCAGTGCGTCGATCGATCGTCATTCCAGGAACTCGCTCTGAAAAAGGCCGGCCGCTTACAAACGAGCGGCCGGCGAGTCTCGGTCACATCTTGTAACGCACACCGGCCAGGATCGTCCGGCCGAAGTGATTGTATTCGTAATTGCGGTTGGCATCGACGTCCGTAAAGCGGTCCCGGTATTCGTCCGTGAGGTTGATCCCCTCAAGCGAGAATTCCAGCGCTTCGGTCAGTCGGTAGCGCATCGAAGCATCTATGTTGATGGTTGAATTATATCCTTCGAAAACGTTGCCGGTGCCGCTGGTGGCGTCGAGGAAGCCGCTCCGGTAGCTAGCCGAGACACGAGCGCTGAACTTCGTATCCTCGTAGTAGAGCGTGCCGTTGTAGGCACGCTTGGAGAGGCCGAACAGGGTCGCGGTCCGAGTTTCCGCGACCAGCGGTCCGCCCGGCACCACCGCAGGTCCGCTCACAGTGTACGTGGCGTCGGAATCGACGAAAGTTGCGTTGGCGATGCCTCCGAAGTTCGATAGGATGCCAGGCAAAAAGCGGAACGGAGCCTGGAGCGAGATTTCCGCGCCCTTGAGGCTGGCGCCAGTGCCGTTGATGATGGTGTTGATCGTCCAGAGCTGGCCTTCCGGGTTGGAGGCCGCGGGCGAGCTGGGCGGGATCAGTGACAGTGGCAAGCCAGTCGAGGCATAGGTGCCGCTCTGCGTGGAGGAGATCGGGAAGCTTTCCACCTCCTTCTTGAACAAGGCGACCGAGAAGATCGACTGCGGCGCGAAATACCATTCGAAAGCGGTGTCGTAGGCGGTGGCGCGGAACGGCTGGAGGAGTGGATTGCCGAAGCTCACGCGATAGTTGAACCCGTCGACCGAGCCGCCGGGCGTGAGATTCCCCAGGCTCGGGCGCGTCAGCACGTCCGACGCGGCGAAGCGGACGACGATGTCCTCGGTCGGGAAAAAGGCAACGTTCATGGCTGGCAACCAATCCTCGTACGAGCGCTCGATCGTGACGATCTGGCCGTTGCTGAGACCGGTGGATTCCTGATCGGTATTCACGTAGCGAACGCCGGCATTGGCGGCGTAGCGCAGCCCGAGAACGTCACCCTTAAAGTCGAACTGCAAATAGCCGCCGGTGACTTCCTCCTGGACCGCCCTTGTGTTCCCGGCGTCAGTCCCGAGCGGGCGGTCGTAGAGGCCCGTGAATTCTGCCGCGTTCTTGAGATTGGGGATCAGCCATTCGGTGGTCGTGCCCTGCGGCGCCCCCGCGCGCCGGAGGTTGAAAAGCTCGGCGATACTGTCCGTCACGGGGTAGCCGTAGACGGCATTGGGGCCGAACACCGCGTTGGCGCCCGATTGCGGCGTGCACGTGATCGTGCCGAGGACCACATCCGGTCCCGCGGTGGTGCGGTTCGGGCAGATGATGGTATCGCGGGTGAACCCTTCCGTATCAAAGTTGAAACGCCGGTACACGCCGCCGAGCTTCACCTGGAAATCCTCACCGATATCGTATTCGGTACGCAGATTGAGGGTGCGAAATTTGTTAACTGTCTCGGACGGGCGGTCTCGAATTTCCGAAAGCTGGAACTCTGACGGGTCTGTCACGCTGGTGCCGAAGGTCAGAACCGGGCGGCGCGAGTCGGTGTAATCATACTGATAGTTCTGCGCGTCGCGATCGTCGAAGACGAGCGTCGACTCGAGCGGAATGCTGGCGTCTGACTTGGAGAAGCCGCCGAGCAGCGTGAACCGGAACCTGTCAGTGACATCCTGGTCCCAGCTAGCGCCCAGCTGGTAGAATTCGGTTTGCGACTCACGGAAGTAATTTTCCGTCCGCACCCAGGCATCGTTGAAGGTGCCCTTGACGATGTCGTTGGTTGCCGGATCGATCTGGAAATCCACAACATCGATGCGCCGTTCGTTGCCGCGGAACAGGACCTCGGCATATTTCTCGCTCCGGTCCGCGTTGAAGCGCGAGTAGAGCCCGTCGATGGACACCTTGGTAGCGTCGGTCGGCGACCATTGCGCACTGGCGGTCAGGCCGAGGCGCTCCCGATCGTGGCTGATTTCGCCGTAACGCGGAATGCGCGGATGGAAGGCAGTCGCGACGGCATCGCAATCCGGGCTCGGAACGTAGGTCCCGCCGACATTGGGTCGGGTGAAGCACGCCTGGCCGTTCACCGAGTCGAAGCGGGCCTGCTGCCACCGAACCGTATTGTTGCCCAGCTCGAGCGTGCGGTTCTGCTGGTACGCAGCCGAGAGAGAAACTCCGAAATCGCCGTCCGGCGACTTCCACGAGACGAGGCCGGCAAGGCGCGGGCCGAGGTCCTCGCTAAGGGTGTTGTAGGAGGCCTGGGCCGAAGCGACCATGGTGAAGCCGGTCCTGCCGGCAAGCGGATTGCCCGTGTTGAGGTCAACCACCGCGCCCAGCGAGCCCTCGTCGAGAGAGGCCTCAGCGGTCTTGTGGACGACGATCGAGCTGAACAGCTCCGACGCGAAGACGTTGAAATCGAACGCACGGTCGCGGTTCGCGCTGGCGCCGTCCGTCGAGGTGGCGACAGTCTCAAGGCCGTTGACGCGGACCCGCGTGAACTGCGCGCCAAGCCCGCGGACAGTGATGGCTCTGCCCTCGCCGGCGTCGCGCTGGATCGAGATGCCGGGGATCCGCTGCAGCGATTCGGCCAGGTTCTGATCCGGAAACTTGGCGATATCCTCGGCAACGATAGCATCAACCGAGCTCACGCTCTGGCGCTTGACGTTCAGCGCCTGGGCAAGAGAGCGGCGGAAGCCGGTGACAACAACGTCTTCGGCTTGGGTCTCCTCAATAGCCTCCTGGGCGGTGCTCTCCTCGGCACCGGGATCGCCGGCGCCGCCGTCGGGAGGAATGGCGGCGTTGGTGTCGGGAGGAACATCCGCACCGGGCGTTTCCTGCGCCCAGGCTGGCGGCGCAAGTGCAGTTACCGCGAGCACGCCGAGCGACGCGGCCGCCAGCAGCCTGGCTGTTGCCGAACCGCGCCGGCGAAGGTTGATACTCATGTTCATAGCCGTTTCCCCTGTCGCTAGGCTCCTGGAGGATTCGGATGACACCGGTTTCCTACAGGAGCGAAATCAATCACGGGAGCTGGCGGACTTGCCTAAGACTGCAGGGGGCGGCGATGCCAACCCTGATTCCCTCTCCCGTACCGCGCCGGCTTATGCTCCGGTCGCGTTTCCGGTTGCGATAACAGTAACCGGTGTCATAAGAGACTGGCTTGGGCGGACGCTGCTGTCAAGTCCGGCGGAGGACAGGATATGAAGCGCGTTCGTGCCGCTCTTTTCGCGGCTCTTCTGTTGGCGGCAGCGCCGGCCGCGGCGCAGGCATTTCCCGGCGCCGTTGGCTGGGCGGAGACGAACGGTGGTCGCGGCGGTGCGGTCGTCCGCGTGACGAACCTCAATGCCGACGGGCCCGGATCGTTGAAGGCTGCGGTGCAGCGCAAGGGCCCCCGCGTTGTGGTGTTCGAAGTCGGCGGCACGATTGATCTCGGCCGCAGCACACTCACGATTGATGAGCCCTACCTTACCATCGCCGGTCAGACGGCGCCCTCCCCCGGAATAACGATCATCCGTGCCGGCGTGGACATCAAGACCCACGACGTGATCGTCCGCCATATCCGGGTCCACACGGGCGTCGATGCGCAGCCGCCAAGGAGCGGCTGGGAAGCGGATGCGATCTCGACAGTGGGCGCGAGGAACGTGATCGTGGACCATTGCTCACTGATCTGGGCAGTCGACGAGAATCTCTCTGCCTCGGGCGCCCGCTTCACCGGCAACACGGTCGCCGAATGGCGCCAGGGCACGTCGCACAACATCACCTTTTCCTACAACATCCTTGGGGAAGGCCTCGCTTATGCAAGCCATCCGAAGGGCGAGCATTCGAAGGGCTCGCTGATCCACGACAACGCGACCGGCATTCTCATCTACCGCAACCTCTACGCGCACAATTATGAGCGCAATCCGCTCCTGAAGGGTGGCGTTCACGCGGCGGTGGTGAACAACTTTATCTACAATCCCGGTGCGATGGCCATTCACTACAATCTGATGGCGCTCGAATGGGGCAAGCAACCCTACCAATTGGGCGAACTCAGCGCAGTCGGAAACGTGCTCCGCGCCGGCCCCTCGACGGGAGACGACATAACCTTCCTGTCGATCGGCGGCGCCGGCGACCTTCGCTACCATGGCCGCGACAATCTGGCCGTGGGAAGGCTGCACGGCACCATTCCGATGTTCGGCCGCTACACCACTTCAAAGGCGCGGATCATCGAAAGCGACCGACCGTTCGTCTGGCCGCGCTCGCTCGATGTGCTTCCCGCCGACGAGGTCGAGACGCACGTGCTTGCCAATGCAGGCGCTCGTCCCTGGGATCGCGATGCGCACGACATTCGCATCACGTTCGATGTCGCCGAGGGCCGCGGCGAGATCATCGACGATGAAAAGGAGGTGGGCGGCTTCTCCAAAGTTACTCCGACCCGCGCGGCGTTCCGCCCAGCGGACTGGAACCTTGATACAATGGAGCCAAAGTCCGGTCGTTATCCTGGTCAGAAGGAGGATACCCAGCAACCAGGCACCGCGCGTGATCGCGAAATGCGCCAGGGGCGGGGTAACTGACAATCCGGTTGCTTCGATGTGATTGAAGGGCCGTCATTCGCGCTTGAGTCTGAAGGATGCATGGCACCAGAAGCTTGGCATCTAGCGTTCAGTGCACCTCAGGTGCCGGGCTGGATGTAGGGCACACGCGCGAAGATCTCGCGTTCCCAGCGGCGCGGATCGTTCTCGGCACGCCTCTCGATATCGAAGATCATCGTGGCGCGGTCGGGCAAGGTGTAGGTCGGCCAGGTAGGCAGTACGCGATCGTTCGGATTACCATCGCGCGCAAAGGCGATGAATGAATCCATCATCGCAGTGCTGAGCGCGCGTGCCGCGGCGTCCGTGCCGGTGATCGAACCCTCCGCATTCAGCGTTCCGAACGACAGCGGGATGTCGATCG
>JASLBJ010000248.1 GCA_030146725.1 Sphingomicrobium sp.
GCCTCGACCACCACCGGCCGCAACATCGCGCCGCGTGCCGCCGCCCTGCTCGACGTGATGCAGATCAGCGACATCCTCTCCGTCGAGGACGAGAACACCTTCACCCGCCCGATCTACGCCGGCAACGCGATCGCCACCGTCCGCTCGAGCGATGCCAAGAAGGTCATCACCGTCCGTGGCACCGCGTTCGAGAAAGCCGCGCGAGAAGGCGGCAGCGGCTCGGTCGAAACGATCGACGCCGGCTCCGATCCCGCGCTCAGCCGCTTCGTCTCCGCCGAAGTCTCCGCGAACGAACGCCCCGAACTGACCAGCGCCAAGATCATCGTCTCGGGCGGCCGCGCATTAGGCTCGTCGGACCAGTTCCACGCGCTGATCGACCCGCTCGCCGACAAGCTCGGCGCTGGCGTCGGCGCCAGCCGCGCGGCGGTCGACGCAGGCTACGCCCCAAACGACTATCAGGTCGGCCAGACCGGCAAGATCGTCGCCCCCGAAGTCTATGTCGCGATCGGCATCTCGGGCGCGATCCAGCACCTTGCGGGCATGAAGGACAGCAAGACCATCGTCGCCATCAACAAGGACGAGGACGCCCCGATCTTCCAGGTCGCCGACATCGGCCTAGTCGGCGACCTGTTCAAACTCGTGCCCGAGCTCACGGAGAAGCTGTAGAGAGACTCGCCGAGCGCAGGTGAGCGATTGCGCAGCAATCGCGAGCCAGCGCGAAGAGCCGAGGCGACGCGGCCGACGACCTGGGAAGCCGTGTCGATCGACGTCGCGGATTCACTCCGTGACGTCCGCTTACCCTAGAACCCGCTGAGAAAACTGGCGACGTTCGCGCCCAGCGCGTCGACCGCATAGCCGCCTTCCATCACCACCAGCGTCGGCACCCCGAGCCCAGCGATCCGCCGCGCCATCGCCGCATAGTCCGCCGTCTCGACCGCGAAATGGCTGATCGGATCGCCGGCATAGGTGTCCGCCCCGAAGCTGACGATCAGCAGCTCCGGCTCCAACGCCCCGACCCACTCCAGAGCCCGCGCCAGGGCCGGCTCATACCCCGCCCAATCCGTCCCGCGCGGCAGCGGCAGGTTCAGCACATTGCCATGGCTCTCGTCCGCATGACCCCAGAAGTACGGATAATCCAGCGCCGGATCGGCATGGATCGACGCAAACGCGATCCCCTCGCGGCCGGCGACCCCCTCCTGGCCCGCGAAAATATCCTGCGTGCCGTTTCCGTGATGATAATCGACGTCGAGGATTGCAACGCTCCTCCGCCCCGCGGCAAGCGCCGCCTCGGCGCAGATCGCCGCATGGTTGAGATAGGAATAGCCGCCCAGGTAATCGCGCCCGGCATGGTGCCCCGGCGGCCGGGTCAGCGCGAACGCCGCGCGCTCGCCCCCAAGCACCGCATCCAGGCCCGCCAGCGCCGTCTGCACGCTCCAGTAGCACGTCTCCCATGTCCCCGGCCCGATCGGCGTCGACGTGTCGAAGCTATGCTGCCCAAGCCGCGCATCGATGCGCTTGAGGTCGAGCGGCCGCCGCCCGACGATCGGAAAGGTGTAAGGAAACGCATCGCCCTCCCGCCCCGCCGCAAGCCATTCGCCGTGCGCCGTCCGCAGCAGGTCGAGGTACGCCCCCGAATGAACCCGCTCGATCGGCCCCATGCCCTGGTCGCGCGGCGCGGTCGTCGGCCCGATCGCCCCGAGGATCGCATCCACTCGCCCCAGATGCTCGGCCGCCGGGTGAAGCGCGCCGTTGAAGAACTCGGCGCGCGGCGCATGCAACCGCTGCCGCTCGTCCCAAAAACAGCGCATTACTGGTCCTCTCCGAAGATCTCGAGCGCCTCGCTGTGGTCTTCCGGCATGGACTGGACCACCGGCGCGAACCGCAGCACCAGAAACCCGCCAAGTCCGGCCAACAACGATCCCGCCAGCGTCCCGATCTTCGCCGCATCGACGCTTGCCTGGTCGCCGGGAAACGCAAGTTCGCCGATGAACAAGCTCATCGTGAACCCGATCCCGCACAGCAGCGACGCGCCGTAAAGCTGCGCCCAGCTGGTTCCCGGCGGCTGCTCGGCAATCCCGCTCTTCACCGCCAGCCAGATCGCCCCGAACACGCCCAACTGCTTGCCGACGAACAGGCCCGCGAGAATGCCGAGCGGGAGCGGCTGGAGCAGCGCGTCGAGCCCGCCAAGCGCAACCCCGGCGCTCGCCAGCCCGAACAAGGGCATCACCCCCAACATCACCCACGGGTGGATCGCATGTTCGAGCTGCTTCAACGGCGAGAACGCCTCTCCGCGCCCAAGCGGCACCGTCAATGCGGCAACCACCCCCGCAATGGTCGCATGAATGCCGCTTGCCAGCATCGCTACCCACAGCAAGGCGAACCCGATCATGAACGGCCACAGCCGCCGCACTCCGAACAGGGTCATGCCCGCCATCATCCCGGCGATCAGCACGGCGATCGCGATCGCTGCCGCATCGAGGTGCGCGGTGTAGGCCAGCGCAATGATGATCACCGCACCGACGTCGTCGATGATCGCAATGGTCACCAGCAGCAACTTCAGGCTCGGCGTCGCTCGCTTACCCAACAAGGCGAGCACGCCGACCGCAAAGGCAATGTCGGTCGCCGACGGGATCGCCCATCCGCGCATCATTGCAGGATCAAAGCCGGTCACGACGAAGAAAACCAGCGCCGGAATCGCCATCCCGGCAACCGCCGCCAGCATCGGCAACCGCCGCTCGGCCGGCGTCGACAGCCGCCCGTCATACCACTCGCGCTTGACCTCCAGCCCGACGAGCAGGAAGAACACCGCCATCAGCCCGTCGGCGATCCAGCCGTGCAGGCTCAGCGGCGCATGACCAGGCAGGGCCGGCCCGATCCGCGCATCGAGCAAATGGTGGTAGCCGTCGGCCAAAGGACTGTTGGCGATGACCAGCGC
>JASLBJ010000130.1 GCA_030146725.1 Sphingomicrobium sp.
TCGGTGACCGCGGGCGCAACAGTGGCGCCGCACTCGCGCCGGGCGCAGGCTTCGAGGACGGACGCGATCTCGGGCTCGACCGGAAGGTTTGGGGCGTGACCGGGATCGGCCGGGTCGAGCTGTCCGACGCGCTGGCGCTGACCTCCATCACCGCCTATCGCGAGTTCGACGCACTCGAGATCTTCGACGCCGACGGCATCTCGCTTCCGGTCATCACTGCCGCGGAGGACGCGCGCGGGGAGCAGTTCAGCCAGGAATTCCGGCTGACCTTCGACGACGGTGGTCCGCTGTCAGCCTTCGTCGGCGCGTCCTACTTTGATGAGAAGGGTTCGCAGCGCACGCCCGCGCAGTTCGACGAACGCGTGGTGCTGGCGCAGCTGACGGGCATGATCCAAGGGCCGATCCCCGGTCGTCCCGCGAGCGACCCGGCGCCACAGGCGCTGTTTGGCAACACGGCGTTCACCGGCGCGCTGCTCCAGGGCGTTGCGGTGGCGTCGGGAGTCGCGCTTGCGCCTACGCTGGCGCAGGCGATCGCCGCCAACCTCAAGCCGGCTCATCTCGAAACCGCCACCAACGCAAGCGAGCTCAAGTCAATCGACCTGTTTGCCGACGTGACGTTTCGCGCCACCGATCGCCTCGAACTTGGCCTCGGCGCGCGCTTCACCAAAGACGACAAAAGATCGAGCATCAGCGCGGCCGTCCTCAACGGGCGGTCGATCCTGGGTGGGTTTCTCGGCGCGCTGACGCTGAGCGAGCCGCTGCGCACAGGTCTGCTCACCGCGCTTGCCGCGCCCAGTGCGGCGACGATCCCGCCCTCCGCAACCTACCCGGTGCCACTCTTCGGATTGACCTTCCAGCCGACCGCCGACAACGGCGATGCGTTCAGCGAGGATCTCGACGATAGCGGCTTCACTTGGCGGACAAATGCGCGTTACGAGCTAACGCCACGCGCCAGCCTCTACGCAAGCTATGCCCGCGGCCGCCGGCCCGAAGTGCTGAACGCAGGCCCGCCCGCGGCGCCGTTTGGCGCATCGCGGTTCGAGCTTGCACCTGCCGAGACCGTCGACAGCTTCGAAGTGGGCGCGCGCACCGTGACTCGCGACCTCCTCCTTGACGGGACGTTTTTCCACTACAGCTATCAGAACTTCCAGACGATCGAGCAGGAAGGCACGTTGTTCGTCGTCACCAATGCCGGCGAAGCCAAGTCCTACGGCTTCGAGGCGCAAGGCCGCTGGCGGCCGGTGCGCGACATCTCCCTGTTCGCAACCTATGCCTACAATCACAGCCGGTTCGACACCGGGGTGCGCGAAGGCAATCGCCTCCGTTTGTCTCCTGACCACAGCTTCTCGCTAGGCGCGATCGCGGAAGCGCAGGTCGGACCGGGCCGGGTGCATTTTGTGCCGTCCTTGTCCTACCAGTCGCGGATCTTCTTCGACGACGACAACGACCTACCCGAACTGCAGACTCGCGCCACCGGAGCGCTAGTTCCCGACCTTGTCCAGGACGAAGTCCAGAACGGCTATGCGCTCGTCAATCTTCGGATCGGCTATTCGCTCGGCGAGCGGCTCCGGATCGAAGGATTCGTCGAGAATCTATTCGAGGAGGAGTATAGCAAGGACGCGGGTAACACCGGTGACGCGCTTGGCCTTGCGACATTCATTGCCGGGGAGCCGCGCCTCTATGGACTTCAGGCCTCGTTTCGGTTCTGATCGATGACCGTGCACATCGACCGCCGCCAGCTTCTCGCGCTCGGCACGTTCGGCGCGGGTGCTCTCGCCCTGCCCGCGGCTGCTCAGATCGCGTCCGCCCGAAGCTTCACGCACAATGTCGCGAGCGGTGAGCCGGGACCACGCTCGGTGCTGCTGTGGACACGCTTCGTGCCCGCACGTGGCGACAGCGCCGAACTTGAGTTCGAGGTGGCTGCGAGTGCCGATTTCGGGACCGTGGTCAGCCGTGGCCCGGCGCTTGCCGGCGCGGAACGCGACTATTGCGTCAAGGCGACCGCCGAAGGCCTCGAGCCCGGCCGCTGGTACTTCTACCGGTTCCGCAGCCGCAACAACGGCTACTCGCCCGTCGGCCGAACCCGAACGCTGCCCGAAGGCCGGCTGTCCAAGTTCAACATCGGGGTCTTCTCCTGCTCCAACCTGCCGTTCGGCTGGTTCAATGCCTATGCCCATGCGGCGGCGCGGGACGACATCGATCTGACGCTGCACCTCGGGGACTATCTATACGAATATCCGCGTGGGAAATATCCGGCTGTCGGCGAGGCGCTGCCCGGCCGCGTGATCCGACCGGCAAGCGAGATCGTGCACCTTACCGACTACCGTTTGCGCTACGCCTCCTATCGCGCTGATCGCGATCTCCAGCGGCTGCACCAGAACTTCCCCATGGTCATGATGTGGGACGACCACGAAAGCACCAACGACAGCTGGAAGGACGGTGCCGAGAACCATCAGCCCGAGACCGAAGGCGAGTGGGAGGTGCGCAAGCGCATCGCTATGCACGTGTGCCGTGAGTGGCTGCCCGTGTCCGACAATGACTGGCAGAGCTACGAGATCGGCGATCTTGCCACGCTGTTCCGGCCCGAAACACGGCTGACTGGCCGGACGAAGCCGCCGGGCCTGGCGGAGGCACTTGCCGGACAACGTGATATCCCCGGTGCGCTTGCAGCCTTCCGCGACGGCCCGTGGCGGGACCCGGCACGGACCATGCTCGGGATGGATCAGGAACGCTGGCTCGCTGATGGGCTCGCCCAGTCCGCGCGCCGGGGCACGCGCTGGCAGGTGATTGGTCAGCAGGTGATCATGGGCTCGCTGTCGCTTGCGCCACAGACGGCGTCATGGGTCGACGCCGATGCAAGCGCCGAGGTCAAGCAGCGGACCGCTGTTGGCCTGCTCGCCAGCCGGGTCGGCCTGCCATTCAACTTCGACATGTGGGACGGCTATCCGGCGGCGCGCGAGCGGCTGCTCCGCTCGGCGCTTGATGCGAATGCCGAACTGATCGTCCTTTCGGGCGACAGTCACAATGCCTGGGCATTCAACCTCGATGTCGGCGGCGCGGCTGCCGGAGTCGAGTTCGCGGGCCACAGCGTGACGTCGCCGGGGTACGAAGGTTACCTGCCGAACGTGGACCCAGCAGAGCTGGCGCGTGTGGTGGTCGCTCATAATCCCCAGCTGGAATGGGCCAACACCTCCCGGCGTGGCTACTTGACCCTTGAGCTCACGCCTGAGCGCGCAATCGGCGAGTGGCTGTTCTTCCAGACCGTGCGGGAACGATCCACTGTGATCGCGAGCCGCCATCGCATGGCAGTTCCGCGAGGCAGTAGGCGGCTTACTACTCCGGACTAGGCGAGCCTGGCGCGGTACGCTCCGGCCGCGCTGGGTACTGCAGGGACATTGTCACGGCTGATCGGATGGACAGTCGAGGTCGCGCCGCAGGCGGGGGTCGCTTGTCGGCAGATGACACTGAGTCACAGGTTTCGACCTCACAGCTCGGCATGACCGTTTCGTTGGTTTTGCAGAACGTGGAAGAATCGAACATCTGCCTGACGATTGGGTTTGTCTGGTTCCGCGTTATTGCTGGTATTCAGCAGCGGAGCTTACGTTGAGAATTGAAGACATTTCTGGATCGGGTTTGCGGATCACGCATCCCGCTCAAGACGAATTCACTTGTTGGAAGCAGATTTGGAGTGAGCCATGGCTTATGATGCGATGTTAGCCGAACGGGTGCGTGAAGCCCTGCTGTCCCGAAGTTCCGTTGAAGAGAGGAAGATGATGGGCGGCGTGTGTTTCATTGTGGCTGGCAACATGGTTTGCGGGGTCGCAGGGTCAGAACTGATGATCCGAACTGGTCGAGACGCTGGCACCGTGGTGCTTGCTAAGCCGGGCGTTAGAGCGATGAAGATTGCAGGTCGTCCTACAGCGGGGTTTGTGTTGGTTGACCAGGACCAACTGCAATCGAAGCGGGAGCTCGCGGAGTGGATCGAGCGTGGCTTAGCGTATGTTGCTACACTTCCCCCAAAATGACTGTGTCGGCGAAAGGCGGATACAATGGCATTGTCAGAGCAAATGCACCAGCCGGTAAGGTGGATCGAGTAGGGCACCCACATGTTCCGACCTCGCCAGCCTGCCAGCCCATTCCGCTACTTCAACAGCTCGCCCGAAGTGATCCGGCTGGCGGTGCTGCTGTACGTGAAGTACCCGCTGTCCCTGCGGAACGTGGAAGACCTGCTGTCCGAGCGTGGCATCGACATCTGCCATGAGACGGTACGCTACTGGTGGAACAGGTTCGGTCCGCTGTTCGCAGGTGACATCCGCCGCTAGCGGGTGAGCCGGATGCGTGGGTACCGCCAGTGGCACCTGGACGAGATGTACGTGAAGGTGAACGGCGAGGTGC
>JASLBJ010000133.1 GCA_030146725.1 Sphingomicrobium sp.
TTCGAACAAAGAGCGGTGCTCTCCGTCAATCAGATCCAGTTCGATCCACCTGCGGACCCCGCAGCCCTGGCTCCTCTTCAGGACGATCGCTCACTGGACGAAGTGGCTGCAACTCTGACGGGTCTCAAGATACCCTTCGAACGAAGTGCAGCCAAGTTCGATACAGCCACGCTTCCCGCTGACCTGATCGCGAAGATACAGAAACTGCGGCCCGGTGAGCCATTCGTTCTGCCCTCCGGAGGAAGGATCCTGGTCAGCAGCATCGTCTCCCGCGAGGCGGCACCGGTTGCTCCGGAGCAGCATCGCAATGTCGCTACGCAGGCTTTCCTGGCACAGAAAGCTGGTGACGTGATGCGAACCCAGCTCGAGGAACTCCGTGCGAAAGCAAAGGTCGAGTACCGGCAAGGATTCAAAGCTCCGGGTACGCAGTAAGCGTTCCTGAGACATGTGCCGGATAAATAGCGGCCGAGGTTGCTTCCGCCGGCCCCCTTCATGTCTGGGCAGGGTGGAAAGCGAATGCCCCTAAACGGCACCCAATCGAGCGAGCACTTCAGTCGGGATAGCATAATCTTCGGTCGGACGATCGTGGTTAAGCAGACCGCACAGCTCGCGCTGAACGAAGTACGAATGAACGGCCTTGGCCGCTAGCTCTACTAAAGCGACCCGATTGGTGTCGTCCGGCTTCGAGTTGCGCAATTTTTCCAGCCTATGCTGCACAAGGCGACCCGCGCGCCCAAGGAAAGCAGCTTTTTCGCCCGCGATCTCACGGTCAAGAGCGGAGGGGCCAGTCGAGGACCACGGCTCGGTTCCAAGACCCTGAGGCATGCGTAGGCTCATCATGACCTCCGACGAACACGATGGGCGCAGCTGGCGCTTCGCTGCGATGGGTCGAGAAGCGGACCGTGCCTTATCACTGGGTCAAGGATGTTGGTACCCTATATAGATTGCGATCCAGGATCGTACGCGCAGGAGGAGGTAATGATGATCAAGGCCTCAGCAGTGCAGATAGCCGTTTCCTTGGCCGTGGTCTCCGCGGCTGCTCCAGCGGCCAACGCGCAGAGACCTCCCAATCCAATGGACCCAAGCGCCTGGGAGATAGGCCCGGTTACGCCCGCGAGGAATTACTCGCTGAACATGCCACTCAGCCCTTCGGCACATCCGGGCGGCGGCTGGTATTTCGACATCCCGTACCCGAACAAGGAAGCGGGGCATGTGCATTACGTTACGTTCAAGCATGGCTCGCTGTCAGGGAAAACCCGGATCGTCATGCGTTATCGCGTCGAAATGGCCCCGGGCGTCCAGATAGTCCCCACCAAGGAGAGACCAAATACATTTGCATCGATCCTGACGATGTACTTCCAGCGAAAGGGCGATAACTGGACCGGCAGAGGCCCGCACGAGACGTATCGCTGGTGGGCCACCTTCAATTATGTAAGTCCGATACGCGCAGGTGAATACGAACTGTCGGTCCCGCTGAATGGCAAATGGACCGCTATCCAGACCTCCAGCGCGAGCTCGAACCCGAGCGCATTCGCAGACGCGATTCGGGAAGCCGATCGAGTGGGGTTCACACTTGGCGGCGGTAACGGCTTTGGTCACGGCGTCTATGCTACCGGGCCTGCTCGCTTCGTGGTGACGAGTTTCAAAGTGCTGTGACGCCGGCATTGCCGTTCGAGCGGTGGCACCGGTTAGCCCGCCACCTTTTTGCCGAACATGTTTACGAGCCAAGTCGGTGACAAAATTGGTGCGGACGGCGGGACTCGAACCCGCACGCCTTGAGGGCAGAAGATTTTAAGTCTCCAGCGTCTACCGTTCCGCCACGTCCGCGCACGGCCGAGCGTCTAGTCTGCCGTGACTTCCTGCAGGTTGAGCCGCTCGCGCATTTCCTTGCCCGGCTTGAAATAGGGCACGCGCTTGGCGTCGACCTCGACCGCCTCGCCGGTGCGCGGATTGCGGCCGACGCGCGCGTCGCGCTGGCGGGTGGAGAAGGCGCCGAAGCCGCGAAGCTCGACCCGGCCGCCCTTGGCAAGCTGTTCGGTGACCGAATCGAAGATCGCCTCGACCACGCCTTCGATCTCCCGCTGGGTCAGCCCAGGAAAGTCGCCGCACAGTTTCTGCACCAGTTCAGACCGGATCATTGCTTCCCCGCTTCATCGCGCCTGACGTCCGCAGCAGGCCATTTGCACACAGGCTGTCATCAAAGCCCCTCGCGCGCAAGCCGGATCCTCAGCCAGTGCGGCCGCATCCGGCTTGGCGCGATAAGCTTAGCTCTTGCCCGACTCGGCTTTTTCCTTGAGCGCTGCGCCGAGGATGTCGCCGAGCGAGGCGCCCGAGTCGGACGATCCGTACTGCGCGACGGCCTGCTTCTCCTCGGAGATCTGCATCGCCTTGATCGAGAAGTTGGGCTTCTTCGAGCGATCGAAGCCGATCACCTGCGCGTCGAACTTCTGGCCGACCTGGAAGCGCTCGGGACGCTGCTCGTCGCGGTCGCGGCCAAGGTCGATGCGCTTGACGAAGCCGGTCACGCCATCGTCGCCGACCTGGACCTCGAGCCCGCCGTCGCGAACCTCGAGCACGGTCACGGTGACCGTCTCGCCCTTGTTGACGCCGCCGCTGCGACCCTCGCCCGAACCGGTCGGCGCGCCGCCGACCGCGACTCCGCCGCGCTCGAGCTGCTTCATGCCGAGCGAGATGCGCTCCTTTTCGACGTCGACGTCGAGCACCACGGCCTTGACCGTCTCGCCCTTGCGGTGAAGCTGGAGCGCTTCCTCGCCCGAGACGCCCCAGGCGATGTCGGACATGTGGACCATTCCGTCGACGTCGCCGTCAAGGCCGATGAACAGGCCGAACTCGGTCGAGTTCTTGACCTCGCCCTCGACCTGGGTGCCGACCGGATGGGTTTCCGCGAACGCTTCCCACGGGTTCGACTGCGCCTGCTTGAGGCCGAGGCTGATGCGGCGCTTCTCGCCGTCGACCTCGAGGATCTTGACCTCGACCTCCTGGCTGGTGCTGACGATCTTGCCGGGGTGGACGTTCTTCTTGGTCCAGCTCATCTCGGACACGTGGACGAGACCCTCGATGCCCGCCTCGAGCTCGACGAAGGCGCCATATTCGGTGATGTTGGTGACCCGGCCAGTGAACACGCCCTCGATCGGGTACTTGGCCGACGCGCCCTCCCACGGATCGCTCTCGAGCTGCTTCATGCCGAGCGAGATGCGCTGCGTCTCACGGTTGATGCGGATGATCTGCACCTTGACCGTGTCGCCGATGTTGATCAGCTCGGACGGGTGGTTGACGCGCTTGTAGCTGATGTCGGTGACATGCAGCAGGCCGTCGATGCCGCCGAGGTCGACGAAGGCGCCGTAGTCGGTGATGTTCTTGACCATGCCTTCGATCACCTGGCCCTCGGCAAGCGAGAGGATCAGGCCCGAGCGCTGCTCGGCGCGGGTTTCCTCGAGGATCGCCCGGCGCGACACGACGATATTGCCGCGGCGGCGATCCATCTTGAGGATCTGGAACGGCTGCGGAAGGTCCATCAGCGGGCCGACGTCGCGCACCGGGCGGATGTCGACCTGGCTTCCGGGAAGGAAGGCGACGGCGCCGCCGAGGTCGACGGTGAAGCCGCCCTTGACCCGGCCGAAGATCGTGCCCTCGACGCGGTTGCCCGCGGAGAACTCGCCTTCGAGCATGTCCCAGGCCGCTTCGCGGCGCGCGCGGTCGCGCGACAGCATCGCTTCGCCATGGCTGTTCTCGACCCGATCGACGAACACTTCGACTTCGTCGCCGACCTTGAGTTCGGCCTTCTGGCCCGGGCTTGCGAACTCGCGCAACGGGACTCGGCCTTCCGACTTCAGTCCGACGTCGATCACTGCAAGATCATTCTCGATCCCGGTGACGATGCCCTTGACCACCTTCCCTTCGAAGGACTCGTTCTCGCCGCCGAGTGCCTGATTGAGCAGGTCCGCAAAATCGTCGCGGGTCGGGAAGGTCTGGGTTGCCATAAAAGGTAAAGTCTCTCGTCTGTGTTCGGCCTGCCGCCTGGCCTGCCACCATGGCAGCCCTCAAGATGCGGACCTGGTTTCGATATACTGCCAGCGCGGCCGATTGCCGCGGTTGGCGCCTGACCGTCGACTGCTGCTGCCGCGGAAGCCGCGTCATGACAAAAGCGCGTCGCGGTGCCGGCCGCTGCCGGGTCACCGAACGCGCCTGCCGATAAGACGGGCTTTCCGCGTGCAGCCAAAAGCCGCCCGCCGGACGCGCGGGCCTATAGGGGAAGGCGCCTTCGAGAGCAAGTGATCGGGCTGATTGTTCGATCTCCCGCAGCAGCTTGCGACCCGGGGGCCCGAGGACCGGATGCTCCAGCCGCGTTGTCCGAGCCCTGCCTACGCGGCAACCGCGGTCCTTGCCGCGGCCTGTTCGAACCGGTCGGCATCCGTACTGGCCTGCGAACCTGGGACGAGATCGGGCGCGCAAGAAATTTATCTACGCGGCGCAGGACCTTGCGCGAGTTTTCGACCGTTGGGAGGGCGGTCGAGGAAGATGCTGCTCGCGCGGCTGCCCGGGGGTGGAGAGTGTTGACGTCGATGATCAGCGGATCAACCTCCCGCCCGCGCCCCGAGGATCAGCCGCTCACCCCGCCTGATCGCAAGGCAGTCACGCCGCTGGACGACCGCTCGGGCGGTGGCCGTGATGCCGTGCTCGATGGACTGCGCGCGGTGGCGCTCGCCTTTGTCGTGATCGACCATTTCGTGCGCTATCGCTTCGTCGAGAGCCTCGGCGCGGACTTCGACCTGCTTGGGCGGGCCGTCATTCCTGCCGCCTACAGCGGGATCTCGGCGCTGTTCATGATCAGCGGCTACGTGATCACCCGGATGCTGTGGGTCGAACGGACGAAGCGCGG
>JASLBJ010000313.1 GCA_030146725.1 Sphingomicrobium sp.
TCATCCGACCGCGGCACGACCTGGGACGTGGTGCCGGTGTCGTTCAGGATGGGCGGCAACGAGGAGGGTCGCGGGCTCGGCGAGCGGCTGGCGGTCGATCCCAACCGCACCACGACCCTGCTGTTCGGATCGCGTCACGACGGACTGCAGCGCAGCGACGATGCCGGGCGGACCTGGCGCAAGGTCGCGAGCTTTCCCCATGCCGGACTGGGGCAACCGGCGCCGCGGCGCAGCCATGCGGGGATCAGCTTCGTGCTGTTCGACCGTTCGAGCGGGCGGCCCGGGGCGGCATCGCGCATTGTCTATGCCGCAGTCGCCGATCCGGGCGAACAGCACCTGTTCCGATCGGCCAACGGCGGGCGGAGCTGGGCGGCGGTGCCGGGCGGTCCGGGCTCGGCGATGCTGCCGGTCAAGGGCGAGGTGGATGCACGCGGCAATCTGTACATCGCTTACTCGACCTCGATCGGGCCCAACGATGTCGCGGGCGGGTCGGTGTGGAAGCTCGACGTGGTCGGCCGCTGGACCCACATCACGCCCGACCGTTCGGCCGCGGCGGAGGGCGGGTACATGGGGCTGAGCCTTGACGCGCAGCGGCCCGGGCGGCTGGCGGTGTCGAGCATGAACCGCTGGCAGCGCGGCGACACGGTGTGGCTGAGCGAGGACGACGGCCGCAGCTGGAAGAGTCTGCGGGAAACCAGCCGCCGCGACACGTCGATCTCGCCGTTCCTGCGCTGGGGCGAGGAGGACGCGGAGTTCGGGCACTGGATCGCCGGGCTCGGGATCGACCCGTTCGACAGCGGGACCATTGCCTACACGACCGGTGCCACGGTCTACCGCACGAGCGATGGCCTGCGCGAGCGGCTGACCTGGACACCGTGGGTGCGCGGGATCGAGCAGACGGCGGTGATCACGCTGATCAGCCCGACCGGCGGAGCGCCGCTCATCTCCGGCTTCGGGGACATCGGCGGGTTCGTCCACGAGCGCCTCGATGTCTCGCCGGTGCACATGCACAGCCGCCCGCGGATGACCAACACCAACAATCTCGATTACGCCGGGCTTGCCCCCGCCGTCGTCGTGCGCAGCGGGTCGCTCCATGCCGAGCAGCCGCAGGACGTGTCGCTCGCCTGGTCGCGGGACGGCGGGCGCAGCTGGCAGCCGCTCAAGGTCCCGCCGATCGGCGTCGGTCCTGGCCCGCCGCGCCGCTTCGACGTGCGCGGCGAGGCTCCGATCGCCGTCTCGGCGGACGGGGCGACCTTCGCCGTGTCAACCTCGCTGGCGATGGTCAGCCGCGACCGTGGAGCAAGCTGGCACGCCGCGCGTGGGCTTCCCGAAGGCGCTCGGATCGTGGCCGACAAGGCAGATGCGCGGCGCTTCTACGCGGTCGATTTCGCCGGCAGCCGGCTGTTCGCAAGCAGCGACGGAGCGCGCAGCTTCGTCGCGCTTGCCGGTGCCGGCCTGCCCGCCGTGTTCGAGCGCACCGGCCGCACCGGCCGTGAAGCGCAGGCGCCGCTCGCCGCCACTCCGGGCAAGGCCGGCGAGCTGTGGTTCCTGTCCGGCAAGCGGCTGTACCGCAGCACCGACGGTGGCCGGTCGTTCTCGCCCGCCAGCGCTGCCGGGCTCCAGGTCGAGCTGTTCGGGCTCGGCCGCGGCGCGCCGCGGGCCGCCTCCCCTGCCCTCTACGCGACCGGCAGCATGGGCGGTCAGGCGGGGGTCTGGCGCTCGCTCGACAGCGGGCTGAAGTGGACCCGGATCAACGACGATGCCCATCAATGGGGTCTTCGCTTCCGCGCGATCAGCGGCGATCCCCGCCGCTTCGGCCGGGTTTATCTGGCGACGGACGGGCGCGGGATCGTGTTTGGCGACCCGCGCTGATGACGCTTGCGTTAGCGCTACCAACGGGCGATGAGTTGCGTCCAGGAAGGGAGTCTCGAATGCGGCGGTTGCGTCTGGTGCTCGGCGCCCTGGCAATGCTCGGGCTTGCGGCGACGGCGCCATTGTCGGCATCGGCGAGCGCGGCGGAGCTTCCGCGGCTGGTAGCGAGCAACGGCAAGCACAGCCTGATGGTCGACGGCCAGCCGTTCCTGATGCTCGGGGCGCAGGCCAACAACAGCAGCAACTATCCGGGCGTGCTCAACAAGGTGTGGCCGGTCGTCCGCCAGATGAATGCCAATACGCTCGGCATTCCGGTCGCCTGGGAGCAGGTCGAGCCGGTCGAGGGGCGGTACGATTTTTCGTACGTCGATACTTTGCTCAAGGAAGCGCGGCAGAACGACGTGCGGCTGGTGCTGCTGTGGTTCGCGACGTGGAAGAACACCGGCGCCAATTATGCGCCCGAGTGGGTCAAGACCGACAACGCCCGCTTCCCGCGGATGCGCACCGCCGACAACAAGACGCATTACGTGCTCTCGCCGCATGGCCGCTCGACGCTCGAAGCCGACAAGCGCGCCTTCGTCCGGCTGATGCAGCATCTTGCCGCCACCGACCCGAAGCATACCGTCATCATGGTCCAGCCGCAGAACGAGATCGGCAGCTATGGCCTGATGCGCGACCATTCGCCCGAGGCGCGGCGGCTGTTCGACGGCCAGGTTCCCGCCGAGCTGGTCACCAAGCTCGGCAAGCGGCCGGGCACCTGGACGCAGGCGTTCGGCAAGGACTTCGCCGAGCAGGCGTTCACCAGCTGGCACATGGCGCGCTACACCGACGAGATCGCGGCTGCGGGCAAGGCGGTCAAGCCGCTGCCGATGTACGTCAATGCCTCGCTGGGCGACGCGTTCGATGCGAAGTCGGCAGCGAGCAGCGCGACCGGCGGGCCGCAGTGGAACATGATCGACGTATGGAAGGCCGGAGCGCCGAACATCGACGCGCTTGCGCCCGACATCTACAACCGCGACCATCGCGCAGTGATCAAGTATCTCGATCATTACGGCCGCCCGGACAACGCCTTGTTCATTCCCGAGATCGGCAATGCGCCGGAATATGCGCGCTTTCTCTGGCCCGTGCTCGGCAAGGGCGGGATCGGCTTCGCGCCGTTCGGAATGGATGCGACGGGTTTCTCCAACTATCCGCTCGGCGCCAAGCAGGTCGATGCTGCGACGATCGACGCGTTCGGGACCAAGTATCGCCTGTTCTACCCGATCGCGCGGCAGTGGGCGCGGATCGCCGCGACACGTCCGACCTGGGGCTCGGCCAAGGCTCCGGATGCCGCCGACCAGAGCCAGGTGCTGGGCCGCTGGAAGGTCACCGCGCAATACGAGCTGTGGGAGTTCGGCGAGCGCGAATGGACGTGGATCAAGACCGATCCGCACCCGACCAAGGGCGTTCCGACCGGCGGGATGGTCGTCGCGCAGCTTGGCCCCGACGAGTTCCTGCTCGCCGGCTCCGACGTGCGCGTGCGCTTCGGCCTCGACAAGCCGGTGAACGGCGAGACCGGGCTGATGGCGCGGGTCGAGGAAGGCACGTTCGATGCCGCCGGCCGCTGGGTGATGACCCGCGTGTGGAACGGCGACCAGACCGATTACGGGCTCAACTTTACCGCGCAGCCGGTGCTGCTCAAGGTAAAGATGGCCACTTACCGCTAAGGGGAGAAGAGTTTTGCGATCCATGCTGCGCCTGGCGCTTGCCGCCGCACTTGTCGGGACGAGCACCGCTGCGCTCGCGGCAGGCTCGTATCGCCGCACCGATACGGGCATCATCGTGACGCCCGCCGCGGGGCCGGAGAAAGCGGTCAGGCTGCAGGTCTATGGCGACCGCATCGTGCGGGTGACCGCGGCGCCGACGGCGAGCCTCGACCTGCCGGCGAGCTACATGGTTACGGCCGTACCGCAGGCGGCCGGGTTCGCGGTGCAGGAGGCGGGCGGCAAGGTCGTGCTGTCGACCGAGCGGGTGCGCGCGACGGTCGATCTTGCCAACGGCAATGTCAGCTTCGTCGATGCCGGCGGGCAGCTCGATCTCGCCGAAAGCGCTCCCGCGACCTTCGCCCCGGTGCAGGCCGAGGGCCGCAATTACGTGGCCACCGTGCAGCAGTTCAATCGCGGCACCGACGAGGGGCTGTTCGGGCTCGGGCAGCACCAGAACGGGCAGATGAACTACAATGGCGAGGACGTGGAGCTGTTCCAGCACAATATCGCGGTGCCGGTGCCCTTCCTCGTCTCGACCCGCAACTACGGGATCTTGTGGGACAATAATTCGATCAGCCGCTTCGGCAATCCCAAGCGCTACGCGCTTGCGGGGGACGCCGGGGACGGGCTGACGATCACCGATGCGCAGGGCCGGCCCGGCTGGACCGCGCAATATTATCTGGGGACGCAGCTTGCGGTCACCCAGGCCGAGTCGACGATCAACTACCAGTATATCCGCGACCAGCTGAAGTGGCCGGCCGCGGCCAAGGCGCAGACGACGGCGGCCAACAGCGGGCAGAATACCGCCGGCAATGCGGTCCAGACCCAGCGCGTGATCTGGACCGGGCGGGTGACTCCGCAAGCAAGTGGCCTGCACCGCTTCCGGCTGTACTCGTCGAGCTATGCCAAGGTGTTCGTCGACGGCAAACAGGTGCTCGAGCGCTGGCGGCAGAACTGGAACCCGTTCTACCA
>JASLBJ010000019.1 GCA_030146725.1 Sphingomicrobium sp.
CTGCAGCTGCTGTCGGCAGGCGACCCGATTGCCGACTTCCTTCTCGCGCATCGGGTCGCGGCGGCGATCGGCGGATTGGCGCTCCTGATCCTGATGGGACTCGCCACCGGTATGGTTCGCACAGTGTTGCGTGAGTACGGCTTCCGCCTCGATCGCAGCGATGTCGGCCTGCGCCGCCGCCGCGGCCTGCTGACCCGCACCGACGTCACCCTGCCGGCGCGCCGTGCCCAGGCGGCAATCATCGCCAGCGGGCTCGTCCGCGCTCGGTTCGGCTGGCGCGAGCTGAGGCTCCAGAGCCTGGCGCAGGACGAGGGCGGCAATCACGTCCTCGCCCCGCTCGCCACTGCGGATGAGGTCGACGTGATCCTTCACGAGCTCGGCTGGCGCCCGCTTCCGGAGGCGGCGGAATGGCAGCGCGTCTCGCGCGCCTACATCTGGACCTTTGCCCTGCGGCTGAGCCCGCTGCTGCTGTTGTTCGCGCTGATGGCGGCGCTGTTCGCGTTCAGCCCGCTGATGCTGGGCGAGAGCAGCCGGGCGTTCATCGCCCGCGAACTTGCCCCGATGCTGGTCTTCTCGGGCGGCGGCCTCATCCTGCTCGTAACTGCAATCGCCGCCCGCGCGTTTGGCTGGCGCCGCACCGGCTTCCTGCTCGACAGCGACAGGCTGCTGGTCCGCTCGGGCTGGTGGCGGCGGCGGATGCTGGTGCTTCCGGTCCGCCGCATCCAGAGCATCGACCTCGCCCAAAGCTTCCTTGGCCGCTGGTTCGGCATTGCCGGCCTGATCTTCGGAGTCGCCGGAGGTTCGTCGATCCACGCCATTCCCGCGCTCCGGCAAGAAGATGCGCGGGCATTGCGAACGCGCCTGCTAGTGGCTGCGCCATGACCTTTGCGCTCAATGTTGAACTGTCGGCCGCCGGACAGCCGTGGCGCTGGCGCCGCGGCGGCGAGCCGGGCCTGACCCCCGACGCCCTCGTCGACGAACTGCTGCTCGCCCGCGGCGTCGAGCGCTCCGACCTTGCCCGGCACCGCGACCCGCGAATCCGCGATTTCCTCCCCGACCCGTCCTGCTTCCAGGACATGGACAAGGGCGCCCGCCGCCTTGCCGACGCCGTGGTCGCGGGCGAGCGGGTCGCGATCTTCGGCGACTATGACGTCGACGGCGCAACCAGCGCGGCGCTGCTCGTGCTGCTGCTCCGCCAGCTCGGCGCCGATCCGTTGATCTATATCCCCGACCGCCTGATGGAAGGCTACGGCCCCTCGGGCACCGCGCTGTGCGGGCTCAAGGACCAGGGCGCGAGCCTTGCGGTGTGCGTCGACTGCGGCGCGCAGGCGTTCGAGGCGCTCGAGGCAGCTTCCGTCGCCGCGCTCGACGTGATCGTCGTCGACCATCACCAATGCGCGACCCTGCTTCCGGTCGCCCATGCGCTGATCAACCCCAACCGCCTCGACGAGAGCGAGCCCGGCGCCGCGCACGGCCATCTTGCCGCGGTCGGAATGGCGTTCCTCCTCGGAGTCGCACTGCTGCGCGAGTTGCGCGGGCGCGGCCACTTCTCCGAGCGTGAGGAGCCCAGGCTGATCGACCTGCTCGACCTGGTCGCGCTCGGCACCGTCGCCGATGTCGCCCGGCTCAAGTCGCTCAATCGCGCGTTCGTGACCCAGGGGCTCAAGGTCATGGCCGCCGGGCGCAACATCGGACTGGTCGCTCTCGCTGAGGCGGCGCGGCTGGTCAAACCGCCAAGCTGCCGCGACCTCGGCTTTGCGCTCGGACCCCGGATCAACGCCGGCGGGAGGGTCGGCAAGTCGGACCTCGGCGTTCGCCTGCTGACGGCCACCGATCCTGAGGAAGCGCGCGTGATCGCCGTCGAACTCGACCGCCTCAACGAGGAGCGCCGAGCGATCGAGATGCTGGTGACCGAGGCTGCGACGGCGCAGGCACAGGCACAGTCGGGCGCGCCGGTGATCGTCGTGATGGGCAGCGGCTGGCACCCCGGCGTGATCGGGATCGCCGCAAGCCGCCTCAAGGAGCGCTTCGGGCGCCCCGCGATCGTCATCGCCGAGTGTGAGGACGGCAGCGGCAAGGGCTCCGGCCGCTCGATCTCGGGCGTCGATCTCGGTGCAGCAGTGCTTGCCGCCAAGGACAGCGGCCTGCTGACCGCTGGCGGCGGACACGCGATGGCGGCCGGGCTCACCTTGCCCCCGGGCGGGCTCGAACCGTTGCGAGCCTTTCTGAACGAGCGGCTTGCGGCCGGGATCGAACAATCGCGCGGCGGACGCGCGCTGCTGCTCGATGCCTTGCTTGCCCCCGGCGGAGTTGCGGGCGGGCTGTGCGACGCACTCGACGCTGCCGGGCCCTACGGCGCGGGCTGGCCGTCGCCGCGCGTTGCGGCAGGTCCGGCGCGGCTGCTCAAGACGTGCATCGTCGGGGACGGACATGTGCGCGGGATCGCCTGTGGCGAGGACGGCAAGAGCTTCAAGTGGATTGCGTTCCGCTCGGCCGACACCAGCCTTGGCCAGGCGCTGCTCGCCTCTCCGCCCGACCGCCGCTGGTGGCTTGCCGGAACCATCCGCCGCGACGAGTGGACCGGCGGCAATGCGGCCGAGATGCACCTCGACGATGCCGCCCCCGCCTGAGCGCTGCGGCGGGCGGCGTCGGACTTGCGCCGCTTGACCGCCGGTGGCGCGTCCACTAACCGGCACGCGCCCCTCGCGGCCCCTTCGTCTAAGGGTTAGGACGCGGCCCTTTCACGGCTGAAATACGGGTTCGAATCCCGTAGGGGTCACCAGCCGGCAGCGGTTCCGCGAACGGTGCGGGCGAGATCGAGCGGCGTCGACCGCTCTTATCCGAACTGGTCAGTCTGCGCGCGCGATACGTCCGGATTGGACAAAATAGATCGCGATTTCCGGGGGTTCACCGGGAGTAAATTCTGTGCCGTCGCGGGAAACATAACAAATGTGAGTTTCCCTGACGCGACTCGCAGTAGGAATGATCCCTGTTTGCGCCGGCGAGCCCGCCGAGTGCGAAACAGGAGAAATTCCGACGACCGTGTTTAGCGGCGGCGGTGTTGCGCACTCAGGAGAGACACTATGCTTCGTACAGGCATCAAATTAGGCACCGGACTCGCCCTTGTCATGGCGGCCGTGTCACCGGTCTGGGCTTCGAGCCACCGTGAAGCACCGCAAATCACCGAAATGCCGAAGGTCGACAACACCGACGTCTATGCGTTCCGCAGCTATGAGCCGGGCCGTGCGGGCTACGTCACGCTGATCTCGAACTTCCAGCCGTTCCAGGAGCCGGGTGGCGGACCCAATTACTTCACCATGGATCCGGACGCGCTGTACGAGATCATGATCGACAACAATGGCGACGCGGTCGAGGACGTCACCTACCAGTTCAAGTTCAACAACACGCTCAAGGACGGTCGCGGAATCACGATCAACGCCGGCGGCAAGTCGCTTCCGATCCCGCTTCGTCACATCGGCCCGGTGACCATGCCCAACGATCCCGATCTCAACGAGCGTGAAAGCTACACGTTGACCACGGTCACCGGCGACCGCCGTTCGGGCGTCCGCCAGGCAGCCTTCATCGCCGCCGGCGGTGGAACGATGTTCGCCAAGCCGTTCGACAATGCCGGCAACAAGTCGGTTCCCGACTATCCGGCTTATTCCGACCAGTTCATCTACAACGTCACGATCCCGGGCTGCTCGCAGCCGGGGCGGGTATTCGTCGGTCAGCGCGAGGAAGCCTTTGCGGTCAATCTCGGGCCGATCTTCGACCTCGTGAACTTCGTTCCGATCTCGGGCGACAACGACCCGGTCTATGGCAATGGCAGCCCGTTTACTGGCGGGATCACGCAGAGCGACGCGAACCAGGAGCTGATGGATCGCCCGGACACTGCGAACTACAACGTCACCAGCATCGCGCTCGAGGTTCCGACCGCTTGCGTGACCGGTAACGGCAACGGCACCATCGGTGTGTGGAGCACGGCCAGCCTGCCCCAGTCGCGCCTGTTCCGCCCGCGGCCGACCTATGAGCGTCCGGACATCCAGCGCGGTGCGTTGGTTCAGGTCTCGCGCCTCGGCATGCCGCTGGTCAACGAAGTGGTGATCGGCCTTCCGCAGAAGGATCTGTTCAACTCGGTCGAGCCGACGGCTGATGCGGCGCTTGCCGACTACGTCACGAACCCGACCTTCCCGGAAATCCTCAACGTCCTGTTCCTTGCTCCGGTCAACGCAACGCTTGGCACCACCTTCTCCACGCTCGCGCCGACCAACTTCCCGCGTGCCGATCTGGTCGCGACGTTCCTCACGGGGATCAACGGGCTCAATCAGATGCAGACGGTGACTCCGTCGGAGATGCTGCGGCTTAACACCGCGGTCATGCCGACGGCGCAGGCCGCACAGCGGACGCTTGGCGTGGTTGCGGACGATCTCGCCGGCTTCCCGAACGGGCGCCGTCCAGGCGACGACGTGGTCGACATCGTCCTGCGTGTGGCGATGGGCCGGCTCTGCCACCCGGTGCCGATCGCGGGTGTCCAGACCGACCTCGGCCTGTGCAATCCGGGCGACGCTCCGACCGGTCTCGTCGCTTACACCGACGGCGCGCCGAACAACGCCATCAAGACGATGAACCGCTTCCCGTACCTCAACCCTGCGCTTCGTGGCGCGCCGCGGCCGCAAACGCAGCCGTGACGCGCAGCGTTGCGAAAGCAACGTCGCGAAGTCTGGGTTTGATCCTGATCGTCGGGACGTCGCTGTCGGCCTGCAACAACAGGCAGGACAGCGACGTCCAGGCCAACGAAATCGAGCGCGGCGCCCGCGCTGTCGAGGATCAGTTCGGTCAGGAGTTCGGGGAGGCGTATCGCGCCGACCCGAACTCCGAGCCGAAGGACGTCAGTGAAGCCGGCGCCAATGCGGTATCGATGACCGCGGAACCGGTGCCTGTCGATTAAAGCCGCTGTCATCGCCAGGGGCAGCTCAGCGGATCGCAAGTGGGCAGTGGCGTGACCCTGGCCCGGGCGTTATGGACCACAGCCCTGGCGAGACTATCCCGAACGCAGCATCCGAGATCTCCGGTTGGGGCTCGCAAGCGGTCTGCAGGGATCAGCGACTGGCGAGCAGTACGGCCATGCTGGAGAAGACACGATCGCTACCGACCTGCCAGTCGCCCAAGACGGGCCAGTCGACGGTGACGGGACTGCCCGACCGGATCGCCAGCAGCGCGCTGTTCCTCAAACAACCGGTCGATCTGCTTTCAGATCGATCGACTGCCGACAGCGTCCGGCAATCACGAGTCGCGGCACGGCCCGTGCCGCAGCAGCCGCTCCGCCAAGCGCAAGGTCGGGATCAGCGCCCGGACGGTGGGTAGCCGAAGGTCAGGCTCGAAAAGACCGTCTCGTAATCGACCTGCCTGTCGCCGGTCACCGGCTCGCCCCATACGACATTAAGCAGCCAGCTTCCGGTCGCCGGAACGCGGAAATTCGCTCGCCCCGCGCGGTTCGTCTTCACGATTGCAACCGGCTTCGCATCGTTCTCGAGCCGCGTCAGCTTGACCGTCGCATTGGCAAGCTTGCGCCCGCGGTAGAGCACATCGACCGGAAGCAGCCGGTTCGCGCCGAGCGCATAGGGATTGCGTGCCGGGACGATCTCGAGCTGGAGCCCGATCGGCCGCGTGGCGCCCGCCTGGTTGGCCCCCGCACCGGTCGGCGCACCGACCTGGATCAGTGCCTTGGCCCGGCGGCTGTAGCGCTCGCGACCCGCGGCACCGGTCGTCCCGCTGCGCTGGCGATGCGCGATGATCGCCGCCAGCCCTTCTTCCTTGGCATAATCGTTGAAGCGAATGGCGGGCAGTTCGGACAGCGAAGGGCTCGTCTGCATGCCCAGCACGTGCAGGCCCGGCTCGGCAAGGCGGGTGACCACGTCGGCCGGTCCGCCGTTGCGCAGGTCGGCCCGGCGATCGCGCCGCGCACCATTAAAGAAATCACCGAACAGCAGCACCCGGCTTGGATCATTGCCCCAGCGCTGCCGATCCGCGCCATGCCCGACCTGGAAGGTCGCGGCGAGCGGCGCTCCGGGCTCGACCTGGAAGCGAACCGGCTGCAGCCAGAAGTCGTGCGCCGAGGCGGGCGCAGCGACAATCGCCAGCAACGAAACGACGCATCCGGCAAGCTTCATGGTTCGTACCTCTGTTTCATTCAGCCCTCTGTGCAGGAAGACAACGCGCGTGCCCAGCAGCACTAGCAGCCGCGCGATGAACCGCCCCGTGCAAGGCAACGTGCAAGCCGCCGCGCGAGTGCCGCGCGCAGCCTTGCTCGTGCTTGGCCTGTGGTCGACCGCAGCGGTGGCGCATGGCGGGACCGGCCTCGCCGGCGGTTTCCTCACCGGCTTCATGCATCCGCTGTCCGGTCTCGACCATATGCTGGCGATGATCGCGGTCGGATTGTGGGGCGCGTTCCTCGGCCGGCCGCTGATCGCCGCTCTCCCGATGCTGTTCCCGCTCGGAATGGTGGTCGGCGGCGCGCTCGGGATGCTTGCCGCACCGATGCCGCCGGTCGAGATCGGCATCGCCGCTTCGGTCCTCACGCTCGGGCTGATGATCCTGCTCGCGGTTCGCGCCCCGGTCGCAATCGCCTGCGCGGTGGTCGCCGTGTTCGCGCTGTTTCACGGCTATGCCCACGGCCAGGAACTGCCGTCGGCCGCGGACCCGGTCGGCTACAGCGCAGGCTTCGTCGTCAGCACCGGCCTGCTCCATCT
>JASLBJ010000081.1 GCA_030146725.1 Sphingomicrobium sp.
GCCTCCTCGCACCACAGCGAGATTTCGAGCCCGTTGGCGTCGCCGGTGCAGATCTGGCTGGCGATCAGCGTCCCGCGGCCGCCACCGGAGAGATGAAACATCGCCGCGCCGTCGTCGTCGAGCTGGCGGCCGGGGACTGCGGCGCGAAGCTCGGCGCTGAGGCGGGTCATGCGCTCGCCGCTGATATATTCGACCAGGTTGAAGGCGTGCGTACCAATGTCGCCAAATGCTCCGGCAAGGCCCGAGCGGGCGGGGTCGATGCGCCATTCCGCCTGCTTGCCGACCCCGTCCTCGGCCTTGGCGAGCCAGCCCTGCGTGTAGCGGACTGCAACCCGCCGGACTGCGCCGAAGCGGCCGCTGGCGACCAGCTCGCGTGCCTGGCGGACCATCGGATAGCCGGTGTAGGTGTGGGTGACTCCGACCAGCCCGCCGGTGCGGCGGCTCGCGTCCGCGAACGCCCGCGCAGCGTCGAGCGTGTCGGTCAACGGCTTGTCGCACAGCACCGGAAAGCCGGCGTCGAGCGCGGCGATGGCAGGCGGCGCGTGAACATGGTTGGGGGTGACGATGGCGACGAACTCGATGCGCTCATTCTCGGGCAGGGCGCGCTCGGAATTGAGCATCGCCTGCCAGCTCGCGTAACAACGCTCCGGCGCAAGCCCGATCGCCTCGCCTGATTGCCGCGCGCGCTCGGACTCGCTGCTGAGCGCTCCGGCAACCAGACGGCAGTTGCCGGCGATAGCTGCTGCGGTGCGGTGAACCGGGCCGATGAAGGCACCCTGGCCGCCGCCGATCATGCCGAAACGTACGGGATCCCTGACCAGCATGACGGCCTCAGACGGACAAGGTACGCAGGAAAGCGAGGCTCTTGCGCGCGGCCTGCAGCGGAGGCTCGGTGAACGGCTCCTCCTGCTCGACGAAGTAGCTGTGCACGGGTGAGGCCTGGAGCGCTCGGAAGACGCGCTTCCAGTCGATCGTGCCGGCGCCGATCACGGTCGTGCGCTCGTCCTTGACGATCCGCCCGCGCACCCGCTCGGACGTCGCGAGGTCCTTGACGTGGAGCAGGTGGATGCGCTTGCCGTAGCGGCGGATGACCTCGACGGGGTCGAAGCCGGCGCCCGCGGCCCAGCCGATGTCGAGCTCGATGACGACGTTGGCGGGATCGGTCAGGCGGACGATCTCATCGAGCGGGACCTTGCCGTCGTAGCGCAGCAGTTCGAAAGCGTGATTGTGATAGCCGAACCGCAGGCCCATCGCACGGGCGCGCTGGCCGATGCGGTTCATCGCGGCGGCGTTGGAGCGCCAGTCGGCGAGGGTCATCGCCTCGGCCATGCCGACCGTCCACGGCTTCTTTGGATCGAGCTCCCGCTTCGGTGCGGGCGAGGAGGCGACGACGTAGCGGCAGCCGACATCGCGGGCGAAGGCCAGCTTGCCGTCGGTGTCGGTCATCAGCTCCTTCAGACCGTAATGCGCTGCCGTGCAGTCGAGTCCGGCGGCTTGAACGGCGGCACGGAATTTAGCAGGCGTGCGGTTGTGCCAGCCGGCGGCTTCGACCCTCTTGTAGCCCATTCGGCCGAGCGCGCGCAGCGTGCCCTCGGGGTCGCGCGCCATCTCGTCCTTGACCATCCACAGCTGGATGCCCGGCGGGATGCGCAGCGGACGTGCAGCCGCGGTGCCCGCAAGCATGGTGCCGCCGGCGATCGCGGCGGCCTGGGCGAACAAGGTTCGGCGTGAAACTGGCAGCATTGGCCCTCCAATCGGTGCAGTGTTAGCGCTCCCATCAGGAACGGCAAGCCACTACAGCGTGACGGTGCGACCTTCGCGCGCGGAGCGGTAGATCGCCTCCATGATGCGGAGGTCGCGCAGGCCCTCCTCGCCCGGCACCAGCGGCTCGCGGCCGGTCAGAACGGACTGAGCCATGTGGTCGAGTTGGCCGACGAACTGGTTGACTGCGGGGCCGCGCGGCGGAGTCACGTCAGCCTCGTCACCTTTGCTTCGGACCCGCATTTTGTGCCCTGAGTATGCGGTCGCCGGCTCCAGATCGATCCACCCGTCCTCACCGGTCATGCGGGCATGGTTGTGCCCCGAGCCATAGGACGAAAAGCCCTGGCCGACGAGGCCCGAGGGAAAGCGGAAGGTCCAGCCGATGCGGTCCTCGACCTCGCGGAAGCGGACGTCGCTGCGGTCGGTGGTCTCGCTTGCGGTCACCGCGATGGGCTCTTCGCCGCTCAGGTAGCGCAGTGCCTGGACCGAGTAGATGCCGATATCCATCATCGAGCCGCCGCCCGACAAAGCACGCTTCAAGCGCCATTGGGTGGGGTCGCCGATGTTGAAGCCATGCTCGGATTCGACCAGCCGCGGCTTGCCGACCGCCCCCTGCCGGGTCAGCGCGATAGCGTGGATGTTGTGCGGCTCGAAGCGGCTGCGATAGCCGATCATCAGCTTGCGGCCTGCTCGGCGGCAGGCGGCGATCATCGCCTCGCACTCGGCCGAGGACACCGCCATCGGCTTCTCGCATAGCACATGCTTGCCTGCTGCGGCGGCGCGGATCGTGTAGTCGGCATGCATTGCGTTAGGCAGGATGACGTAGACGACATCGACGTCCGGATTGTCGCGAATGCGGTCGAACGTCGCGTACGAGTATTGCGAGCGTTCCGGCACGCCATACTCGCGGCCGACGCGGCGCAGCTTGTCGGGATCGCCGCTGACCAGCGCCGTCAGGCGGCTGTGCCGGCAATTGGCGAACTGCGGCATGATCGAGCGCATCGCATAATTGCCGAGGCCGACGATCGCGAAGCCGACCTTGCGGTCACGCGGCTGGGCCATGCCGCGACGGCTAACTGCAACTGCCGCAGCGCCGGCCGAAGCCACGCCGAGCGCCGTCAGTGCGGTTCGCCTGGATACTCTGTCCGCCACGTGCAAGCCAACGAACGCGTTCCGCATTCGCTCCCGGGATTGCGCTTCAGCATCGCGGCGCGATAGGCCGGCCCGGATGGTGTGCAGGGGAAAGTAATGTCGGCGAAGCACGTCCTGGTTGCGCTTGTGCTCCTCGCCGGGGGCTGTGCCCACTCGATCCAGGCCGAGCGCGGCTGGGTTTCGCTGTTCGACGGCCGCACCCTTGCGGGCTGGACGCCCAAGATCACCGGCCAGCCGCTTGGGGCAGATCCGCTGCAGACGTTTCGCGTCAGGGACGGCGCGATTGCCGTTTCATACGACCGCTACGATGCGTTCCGCGGGCGGTTTGGCCATCTGGCCTATCGCACGCCTTATTCGGCTTATCGGCTGCGCTTCGAATATCGACTGTCGGGCCGCTGGCTGCCCGATGTCGAGTCGTGGCAGCAGAGCAACAGCGGGATCATGCTTCACGGTCAGGCTCCGGAGACGATGAGGGTCGACCAGCAGTTCCCGGTCTCAATCGAAGTGCAACTGCTCGGTGCCGAGCGCGCCGAGCCGAGCCCAACCGCGAACCTGTGCACGCCGGGGACCAATGTCGTCATCGACGGCAAGCTCGAGACCACGCATTGTCTCAACTCGACCAGCCCGGTGCTGCCGAACGGCCGCTGGATCCGGGCGGAGATCGAGGTCGACCGGGCCGGCAACTTCACGCACATCATCGAAGGCCAGCCGGTGTTTCGCTACGGCGGCGCGCAGTACGACCCGACCGATGCCGATGCCCGCCCGCTGATCGCGGCTGCCGGCGGTGCCCTCCCCGTCCGCGGCGGCACCATCTACCTGCAGAGCGAAGGGCACCCGGTCGAGTTCAGGCGACTCGAGATCAAGCCGCTGGACTAAAGTTGCAGCCCTTGCCGCCGCTTAACGGCGACGGGCCGGCGGGCGAGCCGTGCCGGATGGCGGATTGCTGCTCCGCTGCCACCAATAGGCCGGCCGCTGACGCGTGCCGGTGACCTGCTCGTTGAGCGTGCGCGCGTCGTAGAGCCGGCCGCCGAGCATCACCTGACTGACGTTGTCGGTGTTCTGGATATTCTCGAGCGGGTTGGCATCGAGCACGACGAGGTCGGCAAGCTTGCCCGGTTCGAGCGTGCCGAGGTCGCGCTCCATGCCGAGGGTCTTGGCCGGCATGACAGTCGCTGCCTGCAGCGCCTGGAGCGGGGTCCAGCCGCCCTTGACGAAGCTCCACATTTCCCAGTGCGCGGCGATGCCTTCCTGCTGGCCGTGCGCGCCGATGTTCACCTGGATGCCGCGGTCGGCGAGCTTGCGCGCTTCGCGTGCTGCGGTCGTGTCGGCATAATCCTCTTCCGGGGCGATCACGCGCCGCGCACTGCCGGCGGCAAGGATTCGCGGCGGCGTGTGTTCGGTGAGCAACGGATGCTCCCACAGGTTCATCCGGGCGCGCCAATAGGGGTCGCCGCCGGGACCGCCATAGGCGACGACCAGGGTCGGGGTGTAGTTGGTTCGGGTCTGCGACCAGAACTGGATCACGTCCGAATAAAGGGTGCTGCCCGGGACATTGTGCTCGACCGTCGCATTGCCGTCCTGGATCAGCGACATGTCCATGTTGAACAGCGAACCGCCTTCGGGGACGACGAGCATGTTCTCGGCCTGGGCCGCCGCCACGACCATCTGGCGTTGCTCGCGGCGCGGCTGGTTGTAGTTCTTGACGCTCCACGCGCCCTGCGCCTTCAACCGCCGGACGTGCGCCAGGGCATCGTCGAGATTGCCGACCTCGGCGAACACGCCGGCCGACTTCGCGCCGTAGATGATCTCGCCAGTGGAGAAGATGCGCGGGGCAAGGATCAGCCCTGCCCGCTGCATCTCGGCGGCGGCGAAGATCTCGGTCGCGCGGTTCGACGGGTCGTGGACGGTGGTCGTTCCGAGCGCAAGATTGGCCTGCGTCGACCAATTCTGCTGCGGCACCAGCCCGCCCTGGCCTTGCGGGCCGTGGGCGTGGGCGTCGATGAAGCCGGGCACAATGGTCTTGCCGGTCACGTCCACCGTCGGCGTTCCGGCGGGGATGGTGACGCTCGCCAACGGGCCGACGGTGACGATCCTGTCACCCTCGATCACGATGATCCCGTTTTCGATGACGCCGCCGTCAGCGCCCTGCATGGTTACGATGCGAGCACCAGTCAAAGCGACCCGGCCGGTCGGCTTGGCGGCGGCCACCGTCGTGGACAGCGAGAGGCCGGTGGTGGGCGGCGTGAATGGCTGGGCGTAGATCGAGCGCGCGTCGGCGGTGTAGACGACCGGTCCGATGCTCCAGTGGACGCGTGCTCCGCCTTGCGAGAAATGGACGAAGTCGCCGCCGCCCTGGCTCAGCCGGACCGCGGGCAGCGCGCCCTTTTCGGTCGCCACCGTGACGTCCTGCGCACCCGGCAGGAGCGGCATCAGGAAGGCTTCATAGTTCTGGCGAAAGGCAACCGACTGGCCGTCGGGCGACACCTGGAAGTCGCTGGTGAGGTCGCCGGATGCGTGGACTCGCTTGGCCTCGCCGGAGAAGTCGGTGGAGACAAGTTGAAGCTTGTCGTCCTCGGTCTCGACCGTCATGAACAGGCGGTCGCCGGTCGCGCCGAACTGCGGGTTCGATCCGCCGCGCTCGACCAGTTTCGGCTTTCCGCCGCTTGCCGGCACCGAATAGATGCCGGGCTCGCGGCCCCAATTGTCGGACACGAGATTGCCGCCCTGGCCGGCTTCGAAGACGATCGTCCGGCCATCGGGTGAGAAGCGCGGACTGGCAAAATGCCCGGCCTCGCTGGTGACGGACCGCGGCGATCCGCCGCGGGCGCCGACCAGCTGGATTCGGCCGAGGTCCTGGTCGGTCCAGCTGACGAAGGCGATCGAGCGGCCGTCGCGCGACCAGGTCGGCCACGCCTCGAAGCTGTCGTCGCGACCGCGCGTCAGGCGCCGCGGCGCTCCGCCGGCGACCGGGCGAAGCCACAGCTTGCCAAGCGATTCATAGACCAGCTCGCGGCCGTCGGGGGAGGTCTGCGCCCATCGGATCATCTTCGTGGCGAAGCTCGCCGGCGCGACTTCGGTGGTCGGGTGCACCGAATTGGCGACGATGCGGTCGTCGCGGACCCTGAACGGGACCACGCTCGCCACGCCGCCGGTCGGCGCCACCCGGCGGATATTGCCGCCGGCCCAGAAAAGGATCTCGCGGCTGTCGGCGGTCCAGTCCATGTTCGGGTAGACGCCGGTGACCGCCCAGGTCTCCTGCATGTCCTGGTCGAGATTGTCGTAGACCTTCCACTCATTGCCGCTGGCAAGGTCGCGCACGTAGAGCTTCGAC
>JASLBJ010000179.1 GCA_030146725.1 Sphingomicrobium sp.
GGGCCAATGCGATGCTGGCGCGGCTGTCCTCCTTCCTCCGCTACACGCTCGCCAATGAATCGTCGGCCAAGGTGACGCTCGCGCAGGAAGTCGAGACGCTGAAACTCTATCTGGAAATCGAGAAAATGCGCTTCGAGGACCGGATGCGCCCGCATTTCAGGATCGAGTCCGATACCATCGGCGCCCGACTCCCGTCCCTGCTGCTCCAGCCGTTGATCGAAAACGCGATCAAATATGCGGTTACGCCCAGCGAGACCGGGGCCGACATCTGGCTAACCGCGACGCGCGAAGGCGACGGGGTGCGGATCGAGGTCGCGGACAACGGTAATGGCGAAGGCGCCAACGTCGCTGCCACCCAGTCGACCGGCGTCGGCCTCGCCAATATTCGCGAGCGGCTTGCCCAGGCCTATGGCAGCGCCCACGGATTCACCACCAAGACGAACGAACAGGGCGGCTTCAGCGTTGTCGTCGAAATTCCCTATGAAACCGGAGACAAGGACTGATGACCATCCGGACCATCCTGGTCGATGACGAGCCGCTTGCGACGCAGGGGCTGATGCTTCGGCTGGAGGCCCATGACGACGTCGAGATCATCGCCACCGCAGCCAACGGGCGCGAGGCGATCCGGGCGATCAAGACCGATAAGCCCGACCTCGTTTTCCTCGACATTCAGATGCCGGGCTTCGACGGCTTTTCGGTCATCCAGGGGATGATGGAGGTCGAGCCGCCGTTGTTCGTCTTCGTCACCGCTTACGGCGACCACGCGCTCCGCGCTTTCGAGGCCCAGGCGGTCGATTATCTGATGAAGCCGGTCGACGAAGACCGGCTTGCCGCAACCATGGACCGGGTCCGGCAGCGGCTCGCGGAGAAGCGCAGCGCCGAGGAGGCCGGGCGGCTCAAGGAGGCGCGTGCCGAGCACGCGCCCGAGGCCGCCGAGGAAATGGCGACCGTCGATGCGGGCGGTGACGCCCATTCGGCAAGCCGCTTTGAGAAGATGATCAACATCAAGGACCAGGGGCAGATTTTCCGGGTCGATGTCGACACGATCGAGCGGATCGACGCGGCGGGCGATTACATGTGCATCCAGACCGGCGACAACACGCTCATTCTGCGCGAAACGATGAAGGACCTTGAAAAGCGCCTCGATCCTCGCCGCTTCCAGCGCGTCCATCGCTCGACGATCGTCAACCTCGACCTCGTCAAGCAGGTCAAGCCGCACACCAATGGCGAATGCTTCCTGGTGCTCGATTCGGGCGCGCAGGTGAAGGTCAGCCGCTCGTATCGCGACGTGGTCGCGCGGTTCGTCCACTAGGGCTGCGCCGATCGTCGACGACACGACGTCCTGCACCGTTCGCCTTGCCGCTGCCGCGGACATTGCGGCGATGCATGCGATTCGCGTGGCGGTGCGCGAGAACCCGCTGTCGACCCGCAGCGGGATCGACGAGCGCTCCTACCGGCGGTTCGTCGACGAGGGAGCCGCCTGGGTGGCGGAGACGGGCCCTGCGGTCATCGGCTTCGCCGCGATGGATTTCGATGTCGCGAAGGTGTGGGCGGTGTTCGTCGCACCGGGCGCGGAAGGGGAGGGCGCGGGCCAGGCCTTGCAGCGCGCGATGGTGCAAGCCGCGGAGGCACGAGGCTTGACCCAGCTCTCGCTGAGCACTTCCCCCGGCACGCGCGCCGAGCGCTTCTACCGCCTGAGCGGCTGGCAACCGGCAGGGCAGACCCCGGACGGCGAGGTCCTGCTTAAGCTGGAGATCGGCGCTCGCTGACGACGCCGGCTTGCTCGCGAGCGTCTGGCGGGACTAGGTAGGCTTGAGCAACGGGAGTGGGGCAATGGCGAGAGTGACGGGTCTTGGCGGGATCTTCTACAAGGTCGCGGACATCGACCGGACCCGCGCCTGGTACCGGGACAAGCTTGGGGTCGGCGCCGATTGGGGCGCGATGTTCCCGTTCAAGAAAGACGAGGCGGAGGGCTTCACCTTGTTGTCGCCGTTCGCGGCGGACAGCGACTATTTCGACCCGAGCGCGCAGCCGTTCATGATCAACCTGCGCGTCGACGATCTCGACGGCATGATCGCCGACCTTGCGGCCAAGGACGTTGCGATCCTCGGGCGGCAGGACGAGGATTACGGCCGCTTCGCCTGGATCATGGACCCGGACGGGATCAAGGTCGAGCTGTGGCAGCAGATTGGGCCGGCTCCGGAGTAGGGGAAGCAGGTTGGGGAGCAGGTTTGCGCTGCCCGGGCTGGCGCTGCTAGGCTGCGGATCATGAGAACCCGCTGGCTTGGTGCCGCCGCCGCACTGTCGATCCTTGTCCTCCCCGCGTGCAACGTCGCGAAGTCACCGGGCGAAGAGCCGGCGGCGACGGCGGAGGGCGGCGCCGTCGCCAAGCTCGCCCGGGTCGAGATGAACCCGGACACCAGCTTCCTTAACCCCGAGGAGCGCGATGTCGTCAACATCCTGATCCGCGCCGCCGACCTGATGAGCGAGATCTACAAGCGCCAGGCGACGCCCGATTACGACCGGCTGCGCGCCGCGGCGGCGGCGAAGAACGATCCGGCCCTGCTCGAGCGGTTCGACGCCGCGTTCGGCCCGTGGGACAGCCTCGACGAGAACAAGCCCTTCTTCGGCGAAACCCCCAAGCCGGCGGGCGCAGGCTTCTACCCTGCCGACCTCGGCAAGGCGCAGTTCGACGCCTATCTCGCGGCCAATCCGGGCGAAGCCAAGGCGCTGACCAGCCCCTACACCGTCGTCCAGCGCCAGGGCGATCGCCTCGTCGCGGTGCCTTATTCCCAAGCCTACAAGCAGTGGCTCGAACCCGCCGCTCGCCTGCTCGAACAGGCGGCCGCGCGGACCAGCAACGCCAGCCTCAAGCGCTTCCTCACCCTGCGCGCGCAAGCCTTCCGCACCGACGATTATTTCGAATCCGAGCTCGCGTGGATGGACTTGCAGGACACCCCGATCGAGATCGCGATCGGGCCGTACGAGGTCTACACCGACACGCTCTACGGCCGGAAGACCGCGTTCGAGGCGTTCGTGACCTTGCGCGACCCGAAGGAGAGCCAGGCGCTCGAAGTCTACAAGGCCGAGCTTCGCGGCATGGAGCAGAACCTGCCGGTCGAGGACCGCTACAAGAACTTCCAGCGCGGGTTCGAATCGCCGCTGGTCGTCGCCGACCAGGTGCGCGGCGGCGGCGACAATGTGCCGGGCGTCCAGACGGTCGCCTTCAACCTCCCCAACGACGAGCGCGTGCGCGAGGCCAAGGGCGCCAAGAAGGT